>JAFDXS010000532.1 GCA_018267795.1 Bacteroidota bacterium
TGTTAATGAAGTAAACATAAGAATCTTAAATAAAACATCCCGCTAAGTTGCGGGATGTTTTATTTTATTTAGTTCTGTCTATCACGTAGAGATCTTCATTGTCGCGCTTCATGCGGAAATTTTCTCTTGCAAACTGTTCCAGCTTTTGTGGATTTGTCTTCATGTCTGCATGTTCTTTTTCCATCCTGGCGATCTCTGTATTGAGATAGGCAATATTATCTTTTGTGGCCTGCAGCTCGTGTTTGCGCTGCTGCATCAGCATCCAGTCGTTTTGATCGAAGTAGGCCATCCATGCAACAAAAGCTACCCCTGTGAGGAGAAACTTATTAGTAAGAACATTCCATACTTTCTTCATAATACTTAGATTCTACTTGCCAAATTTAATAGCTTTTTGCGGAAAATATCCATTTGCACCCAGTTCTTCTTCTATGCGCAGCAACTGATTGTATTTAGCAATACGGTCAGTGCGGGAAGCGGAACCTGTTTTTATCTGGCCACAGTTCAGTGCTACCGCAAGGTCTGCTATTGTTACATCTTCAGTTTCGCCAGAGCGGTGACTCATAATAGTATTGTAGCGATTATGCTGCGCCATCGTAACAGCATCAATAGTTTCAGACAGGGTACCTATCTGGTTTACCTTTACCAGCAGCGCATTTGCAATGCCTTCATTGATACCGCGCTCAAGACGGGTAACGTTGGTAACAAACAGATCGTCACCTACCAGCTGCACTTTGCTACCCAAAGCATCAGTGAGTAATTTCCATCCCTTCCAGTCATCTTCTGCCATACCATCTTCAATGCTTACTATAGGGTATTTCTTGCACCATTTCACCCAGTATTCTACCAGCTCTTCACTGCTTAGCTTCTTGCCATTTGACTTATGGAAGTGATACTTTTTGCTCTTTACATCATAAAGTTCGCTGTTAGCAGCATCCATTGCTATCGCTACCTGTTCGCCTGGTTTGTAGCCTGCTTTTTCTATTGCTTTCAGTACTGTTTCTATAGCTTCTTCGTTGCTCTGTATATTTGGTGCGAAACCACCTTCATCACCTACATTGGTAGAATAGCCTTTATCTTTCAACACGCTCTTCAGGTGGTGGAATATTTCCACACCCCAGCGCAGGCCTTCGCTAAAGCTTTCGGCACCGATAGGCATTACCATGAACTCCTGGAAGTCTATTTTGTTATCGGCATGCGCACCACCATTCAGTATGTTCATCATAGGCACCGGCAATGTACGTGCGTTAGCCCCGCCTATATAGCGATACAAAGAAAGGCCTGTAGCCTGTGCTGCTGCCTTTGATACCGCCATGCTTACAGCAAGTATAGCGTTTGCCCCCAGCTTGCCTTTATTTTCGGTACCGTCCATATCCAGCATAGCACTATCGATACCTTTCTGATCGGTAATGTCCCAACCGTAGAGTTCTTCTGCTATTTTCTCATTCACATGATCCACAGCTTTAATAACGCCTTTACCCATGTATATCTTCTTATTATTATCGCGCAGCTCTACTGCTTCATGCTTGCCTGTTGAGGCACCTGAAGGAACTGCAGCGCGACCAAGAAAACCATCGGAGGTATGAACGTCAACTTCTACTGTAGGGTTGCCACGCGAATCGAGTATCTGGCGGGCAACGATATTGGTTATAAAACTCATGTGTGAATGTTTTCTGATTTGGACGCAAAAATAACAGATAATTTCAATAGCAGCTATGGCAAGCGCCGTTCTGTGTAGAATATAACATTTCCTACACTTTACAGGTAGCGGCCATCCTTCTTCTTCCAGAAGATGATGCTATTGCCGGTGAGTACGTGCAGGGTGATATTAATAGTGGGCGCAAAGACATGGCCAGTAAGATCGCCGTGTACGGGGACATCGCGAGCCTGATCATCTACCACGGTGGCGTAATACGAATTGCGGCCGGCAAACAGATAGATGTACTGCATCATAAAACCGAAGCTTAGGTACACTTTACTATTGGCACTGGCACCATATACATATTCGAAGCCAAGACCTAATGCAGGGAACACCTTATTCACATTTTGCGTGGAGTCGAGATGGATGCTCATGGCCAGTGCATTATGTCCGCTTATGGCAAGGCCTCTTTCCCTGAGCTTGGTAAAACCGATACCGCCCAGCACGTATAGCGTGTTCCCATTCTCGAAAGGGATAACGAAGTTGCCGTGCAGCATGAGGCTTAGATAGTTCATATTGATAACCGCCACATTATCTTCGAACTGCGCCATAGGCAGACGGGTGCGGCCAAATGAAAAATTGAGCGTAGGAAAGAACTGCGTTTCCTGCGGCTTG
>JAFDXS010000533.1 GCA_018267795.1 Bacteroidota bacterium
ATATGGCCTTCACGCACCGTGAAATGGGTCTGAGAAATAGTATCGTCTGCCTTTGTTACGTTATCTATCATTACAAAGGGCGGTCTTTGCGGTATATATTTTATAGCTTCTTCCTGGCTCATGCTTTCCAAAAATCGTAATAATTAAACCATTGTTCAGGATATTTTTTCAATTGCCCCTCCAGTATCTTCACGTAGTCATCTAACATAAGTTCCATGCCACTTGTACCCCGACCTTCATAAGTCTTTGGCGGAAAAGCATAAAAATGATAATGTTTAGCCGTTTCCTTATACGCGAAAGTAAAAACTACAGGGGCTTTCAGCTTCGATGCTAATATAAACGGACCAGCCGGAAAATTAGCTTCTTCTCCTAAGAATTTATGCGGCATCGTCCTGTTCCCCGGCCTGAAGCGGTCGCCATGCAGACATATCAACTCATTCCTGTTCAGCGCCGCTGTCATTTCATAAATATGCGACAAATCTTCCTTAATAAGAATGATATTAAAAGACCTTTTTCTTTCGAAGTGCTCAAGGGTGCTTTTTATCTGCTCGGCCTCCCCATCATACATCACGATATTTATGGTAGCACCAATATGTTCTAGTAAATGCCCTGCTACTTCCCAATTGCCCAGGTGAGCGCTTACTAATATGCCGCCCTTACCATTATCCTTCAGGCTTTTTATATTTTCTATACCTTCCTCCTCAAAAGTAAAAGCATCTTTCTTTCCAGCCAGCACTACTACCTTATCAATAAGTGTTTGCCCAAATATGTAGAGATTCTTTTTTATCAACCTTCTCGCCCCTATTATACTATATCCCAATTTTTTGCGGTACAGATACTTTAGCGGCTTTACAGCTGTGGGAACAAAAAGACGATAATATAAGGTAACAGGATGCAGCAGCATATATGCTGCTCTGACACCTGCTCTATTCAATAACCATATAAATATTCGGTAACCCAGGGCAGGAGCACGCGATGTACCTTGCCATGACTCCTTATCAGGCATTCGCTGTGGTATGCAGGCGATTAAATACGTAGTTATAAAAGTCCTGAATAGTATGCATTTGCTGGAAATCTTCAGGCTTTACTTTAAATCCAAAGTTCTGTTCTATAGCCACCACCAGATCAATATAATCTAAACTATCCAGGTCCAGGGTGTTTTTCAGGTTTGCCTGGGGTTGAATTAAATGCTCGTCCACTTCAAAATCTTCAACCATAAAAGCATTAATTCTCTCAATTATTTCTTGCTGATTCATAATCACAATATCAAAATTAGAATAAACTATTAGGTATAACAGTCTTAAAAATAATAAAACTTATAGCTAAATAAAAGTACCTAATGTCTTTGCTGCAAATTTAAAACTTTTCGGCTCCAAATGAAATGGATATGAAAATTAAGTATGTTTTTTCTGCCTGATAATTATTTAACTAACAGTGGGAATGAGGCAGTGAAACTGAAGTTCCTGCCCATATTGTATATACCATAATTGCCGGTAACATAGTTTTCCGGGCCGTACTTAAGTCTGCTAAGCGGATTTTGATAAGCAACATTTGTAAGGTTCTGCACTGCGAGGGTAAACGTGCAAACGGTATTTTTTGCTCTATCTACCAAATCAAAGCCAATACCTGCATTTAGCAAGTTATAGCCTGCAGTAGGGGTTTCTGTGCCATAAGCAGTGAAAACATTATTTTGTCGGCCATTTACATCAAGCCCTACCTTTATATATGCGTTTCTTACAAAGCTGCCTATTTCTTTCTTTTGCGCACGCAGATCTATGAGCCAGCGGAAAGGTGGCATAAGTGGCAGATTGCTTGTAGAGTCACTTGAAGGGTTTACAAACTTGCCACGCACATAAGAAAATGTATTTTCAAGGTGCAGCCAATCGAGCGGATGCGGGTGATAATCTATATACAACTCACCGCCATACAGATTAGCATCAGATTGGCCATACAAATAGGCTGCATATTTATTATCATTAAACTGGGACGGAATAGAGTCGCCTCCATTTACAGATTGCAGCTTGCGTACAAATATGAAGTTCCTGATATAGTTATCAAATACCGCGGCAGTGACCATTACGTGCTCTGATGTCCATGAAAGGCCCAGGTCCGCCTGTATGCTGTTCTCAGATTTCAGGCCGGTATTGCCTTCCTCATACCTATAGGTACCATCATGCACTCCGTTAGCAGACAGTTCTGCTATATTTGGTGCTCTGTAACCACTTGCCACATTAAACTTAAGTATGGTATTTTTATTTGCAGTATAGCTTGTTCCT
>JAFDXS010000534.1 GCA_018267795.1 Bacteroidota bacterium
ATTTGGGTATGCTTTACTATACAGATCTGAAAACTTATCGTTTGCATACTGCTCGTTGTAATTGTAGAAAACAGAAAGAGAAGGTATAAAGCCTAATTGGTAATAGGCTGTAGTTTCCCTTGCCAGCCTTCTTACTGTTTCCAGCTGCTGGTATTCTATTCGCTTTTCATAGTTGAGCGCCTCGGTGGTGTCAAAGTATGCTTCCTGTAGCATTTGTGCTGTATCAAATATCACTGTAAACTGCCTGTTTTGCGGGTAGCCCATTAGCTGTTTCAGTGCTGCATATTTAGCCTGTACGCTTTCATTTGCACTCTTTAGCTGGGCCATAGAATTATTGAGTGATATAGAAGCTTGCTTATAATCCACCTTATCTACTATACCACTCACATATTGGTGGTAAGTATCCTGCTGGTTTTTTATAAGGCGGGCTGTATCCTCTTTTAGCACATTTATTTGCTGCAGCGTAAGCAAGAGGTCATAAAATGCTTTACTTACGTCTGAAACTGTATTTATTTTAGTATTGGTAGTACTTTGCTTTGCGAATAAGGTATTAAGCCTCGAGGCGCGTGTGGCCAGCAGCACATCAGTGTTGAAAATAGTCTGGGTAGCTGTAATAGCAGGCGTAGAGGTATTATACACACCTGAAGGTATAGGCTGCTTTACGCCATTCACAGGTATGAAAGCTGTAGGGAGCTGAAAATAGTGCTGCAAATTGGCAGTGCCGTTTACCTGCGGCAGCCATTCTGAAAAGGCTATAGCATTGTTAGTGCGGGCAATGGACTCGTCAATATAAGATTGCTTTACAGCGGGCTGATGCGTGGTTGCATAAGCAATACATTGCTGTAGCGTAAGGTCTTGTATAGTGGAGTCAGTAACAGAGCTGTCTGAAAGAGTATCGTTCTGGCAATATGCATTGTTTGATAGGGTACAAATGCATACCAGTAACAGGAGCGTTCGATTCAACATATTGTTATTTAATCACAAACTGTTTATACAACTGCCTATTTGGTATTATTAGCTAAATATAAGTTTGGCCGACAAAAGTATTGATAAGCTATCAATATGGGATTATCCACCTATTAATTTTATTGATTGAGAAAGCTTATAAAACTATACCGTGTTTTGCAGATGGGTTTTCTATAGATTAAAGTTATTTATAAAATATTTAATATCAATATGCTACAACTAATTACTGATAAATGGTAATTCTATGATGTGGAAATAAATAAACATAGAAGCTAAAAATATTCCTTAAGCGCTTGTTAAGCGCAAACTAAACAGGTGTTAAACAGGTGTGTAAGTTTTAATAATAAGCCAGCTAAGAAGATTTTTGCTTTCTGATTTGTTCATCTAAAACAACACAACATGAAAAAAATGTTTAGTCCTTCAAAGCTGGTTTTAGCCGTATTCCTTATGGCTAGCCCTGTTTTAGCAAGAGCTGACTGGAGCTATGGCGGCAGCGGAGATTGCGGCACGCCTGCTACAGCACCAATTGATGGCGGCCTTAGCTTACTGCTGGGTGCAGGCGCTATTGCTTATGGCAAAAAGAAACTTGCAGAAAGCAGGAAAAACAAAGCTGAGCAAGCAGAAATGGAAAAATAGTTTCCTAACCGGAAATTGTTTTTGTAGGGAATATGTTTACATATTCCCTGTTTTCTTTTATACGGTATAGCTGTTCTTCTCTACCTTTGAACTTATGACAAAGTATTTGCTGCTTATATTCTCTTTTACTCTGTTTGCGGGTTGCCCCTTATACGCACAGCAAAAAGAGGAACAACCCCATATTTATAACCCACAGGCAAATGCAACAGAAGATATAAAACATGCAGTTGCGCTGGCGGCAAAAGAGCATAAGCATGTATTTGTGCAGGTGGGTGGCAACTGGTGCATATGGTGTATGCGCTTTAATAAGCTGGTTACTACAGACGAAGACTTAAAGAAACTGATTGCTGATAACTATGTGGTAGTGCATGTAAACTACAGCCCGGAGAATAAAAATGAAAAAGTATTGGCCTCACTCGGGTATCCACAGCGCTTTGGATATCCTGTATTTGTGATCTTAGATGCTAAGGGCAACCGGATACATACCCAAAACTCCGGCTACCTGGAGGAAGGGCCGGGGCATAGCAAAAAGAAGGTGGAAGAATTCCTGAAACAATGGACACCTGCTGCCCTTGACCCTAAAGCCTACGATAAATAATATAAATAACATGCTTTCGATAAAAAGGGCTGATGTAACAGATATTCCTTTGATAAGAGAATTGACAATGCAGGT
>JAFDXS010000535.1 GCA_018267795.1 Bacteroidota bacterium
GCATTAAATGCTTCAAAGAAACGTTTTCCAAACCCTTTTTTAGAAGCACCTTCGTCAGTATGGGGATTCTTTAGGAACAAAGCACATAAAGCAGGACTAAGAGTCAAGGCATTAACAGCCGAAATAAGAATAGCGATGGCTAATGTAAATGCAAACTGCCGGTAAAATACGCCTGCAGGGCCTTGCATAAATCCAACAGGGATAAATACTGCCGCCATTACGAGTGTAATAGATATAATAGCGCCTGAAATTTCTCCCATGGAGCTAATTGTTGCAAGTCGCGCGGGTAGTTTAGTATGCTCCATCTTGGTATGCACAGCTTCTACCACCACTATTGCATCATCTACCACCACCCCTATGGCCAGTACCAGCGCGAAAAGCGTAAGAAGATTAATAGTAAAGCCAAATAACTGCATGAAAAAGAAGGTACCAATAATGGCTACTGGCACTGCTATTGCGGGTATCAGCGTAGATCTGAAATCCTGCAGGAATATGAACACTACTATAAATACCAATATAAATGCCTCAAGCAATGTTTCTGTTACCTGAGTAATAGATGCATCAAGGAATTCCTTGGAGTTGTACATGATCGTTGCATGCACGCCCTTGGGCAGGTTAGCAGAAAATTCTTTTATCTGCTTCTGTGCTTCTGTAAGAATGTCATTTGCATTAGACCCTGCAGTCTGGAAAACTGCAACGCCGGATGTTGCACCACCATTCAATTTACCGTTTGATGAATAGGTATATGAACCAAACTCTACGCGAGCTACATCTTTCAGTCTTATAAGTGAGCCATCACTGTTAGCCTTAATGATGATATTCTCATAGTCTTCATTTTTATTGAGCTTGCCTTTGTATTTGAGCACATACTCGAATGACTCTGTACTGCTTTGCCCGAAGCGGCCAGGAGCAGCTTCAAGGCTTTGATCCTTAATAGCATTTGTAACGTCCTGTGGCGAAAGACCTAATGCAGCAAGACGATCAGGCTTAAGCCAAATACGCATAGAATAGTCACGAGCACTGAATGGCTGGGCTTCCCCTACGCCGGGAATACGCTGCAACTGTGGAATGAGGTTTATCTTAATATAGTTCAGCAGAAATGTTTCATTGTACGTTGTGTCTGTACTAGATAATGCAACGAACATGATGATACTATTCTGCTGCTTTTGAGTGGATATACCTGCCTGCACGACTTCCTGAGGTATCTGGCTGGTGGCTTTCGACACTCTGTTCTGCACATTCACTGCAGCGATGTCAGGGTTAGTACCCTGCTTAAAGTATACACTTAAAGTTAAGCTACCATCATTACTGGAGTTAGAGGTCATGTAGGTCATGTTCTCTACCCCGTTCACTGCTTCTTCAAGCGGCGTCGCTACCGAACGAGCTACAACTTCAGCACTGGCACCCGGATAGCTTGCAGTAACCTGTACACAAGGTGGTGCTATATCCGGAAACAAGGTGATAGGAAGCGTGTACAAGGACAAGCCGCCCAGTAAGAGCAATATGATGGATATGACCGTGGATAACACAGGCCGTTCTATAAATTTCTTTAACATGAGATAAGAAGTTTTTTTGCCGGAATGGTGATAGCCGGAATCAATAAAAATTGCTTGTTAAATAATAAAACCTAAAGAGGATTAACTTTTAAAAGGCTGTCCATAGAAATAGCCTGGGGCTTGATAACTACGCCATCCTTCAAACGGTCAAGGCCAGAATACACAATCTTGTCACCCGGCTTTACGCCGTGATTTACCAAATAATAGTTACCAGATCTACCTGTCACAGTTATAGGTTGGCTTGTCACTTTATCGCTGTCCGCCAATACGAAAACAAAGATCTTATCCTGTATTTCATAGGTAGCTTCCTGTGGTACTACTACCGCTTCATTTATTGTTTGCGGTATGCGTATCTTACCTGTATTGCCTGAACGCAGCAGTCCATTTGCATTTGGGAATGTAGCTCTGAAGCTAATAGTACCCATGTTTTTATTAAACTGACCTTCTGCCACTTCTACTTTTCCTTTCTCAGCATATACAGTATTATCAGCCAACACCAACTCTACCGGTGGCATCTGCTTTAGCTTTTCTTCAAGTGTATTGCCCGAGAAACGTTCTTTAAATTGAATAAAATCATTTTCGCTTAGGGAGAAATAAGCATACACATTTTCAATCTCTGAAAGAATAGTAAGGGGCTCCGGTGAGTTGCGGCTTACAAGGCTACCTATTTTATAAGGTATTCTACCGATGTAACCATCTGCCTGTGCTGTGAT
>JAFDXS010000536.1 GCA_018267795.1 Bacteroidota bacterium
ATTCATGCTGGTAATGTTTGTCTTAATGGTTGCGGCACTGCCACTGTTAAAATCAATGCCGGCACGGTAGCCTAAGGCCCAGATATTGTTTTCCTTTTGGGCAAAGGATGCAAAGCTAAGCAGAAGCACTGCCAGGGATAATAGAGTTCGTTTCATGACATTATTTTTTTACTTTGAAAATGTCCGGTATCCGGCTTTATACAAATTTGAATTATTAATAAAACGAAGACAATACAAACTAGTTGGTATTTTTGCTATGTAGCGCGCTTAATACTTTTACAATTGGCAAGACGAAGCAGGATGCTCAACTTTGCCTATAAGACCTCTGAACCATGCCTGATGCTATACATATTGTTATTGCCGACGATCATAATCTTTTCATCGAGGGTCTTTTACTATTGTTAAAAGGAGAGCCCGATATCGAGATAGATGCTATAGCCAATGATGTACCGCAACTACTGGAACTACTCCGGAAAATGGTACCTGATGTAATATTACTTGATATAAACATGCCGGGCGTAAGCGGTCTTGATGCACTAAAATCCATCCGACAATACGCACCTAAAACCAAAGTAATAATGCTATCAACCTATAATGAAGAGCATTTGATAGAAAAATCAAAAAACTATGGCGCTAATGGTTATTTATTAAAGAACACTAATAAGGATGAGCTTATACAGAGCATAAAGCAAATAAATAAAGGTGGTACAAGCTTCCCTAAAAAGGCAACAAATAACCATTCCCAATTCTCAGAAGATGGTATTTTCCTTTCTCAATTCACTCTTACAAAAAGAGAGAATGAACTACTGCAACTTATAAAGAAAAGCTATACAAATCACCAAATAGCAGACTATCTGAACCTAAGCATATACACTGTAGAGACGCACAGGAAAAATATTATGCAAAAGTTAAAGCTTAAAACTCCGGTTGACCTGATGCGGTTTATAATACAGCACAATTTGTAAGTGGTAAACTATTTTTCTGCTGGTATATAAATGGAAACAAGAGTGCCATTTTGTGGCGATGAGTCAAACTCAATTTTCCCCTGCAGCAATGCTATCCTGGAGCGCATATTTCTGAGGCCTATACCGCTAAAGCTACTCATATTACTTATGTTAAAGCCTACTCCATTATCTTCTATAGTTGCGCTTATGCCATCATTATCTTTTATTAGCGCAATATCAAGCTGGGTAGCTTTTGCGTGCTTTATTACATTCGATACACACTCTTGTATCACCCTATAAAGAATTGTTTCTATTGCGCTGTCAAAATGCTCATCAAGGCCCTGTGTATACAGGCTAATCTTTATTACATTTCTATCAATATTATCTACAAATTGCTTTATCACTAATGACAGCCCAGATTCCAGTAGTGCATTAGGCATCATATTATGCGAAATAGTACGCACTTCTTTGAAGCCCTCATCTACCATTCCAATAATCTTATCAAATTTTTGCTTTTGCTCCTCAGAGCTGAAATGTATTTCTTTCTCAATGGCCATTAGGTTTATTTTAGCTGCACTTATAGTTTGACTAATGCCATCATGCAAATCTCTCGCTATTCTTTTTCTCTCTTTTTCTTCGCCTTCCATTATGGCTTTTAATTGCTCTACCTTTCTTTTATGCCTTATGCTCCTATACAGTATAAGGGAAAGCCCAGCTAACAAAATAAAGATGGCCGATATACTAACGATAAGGATATTTTTTTCTTTCAATTTGCTCTCTTGCCGAGATAAAAGCAGTTGCTTTTGTGCAATATCCTTGTCCTTTTCTGCAGTTTGGTATTTTGTTTCCTCCTGGCTGAATTGGCGTGCGCTCGCTTCATTCAAAACACTCTCATAGAGCGTAGAATACGCACGCTGTTGTCCATACGCCTGCTTATAACGCCCGGTTTCAGCATATATACCGGCAAGTATGAGATACGCATCTGTAAGATGGCTTTTTACGCCACTCTTTTCAGCCAATTTTTCTACAGACAGTAGTATCTCCTCTGCTTTCTTATAATTCTTCAATTGGTAATAGGCGTTGCCTAGATCATAATAAATCATTATGTCGTCAGTAACTGAATTTGTATTTATATCTAAAGCCCTATTCAGATATTCTATTCCTTTTGCAGGCTGCTTTAGTTTAATGTAGAGTTTTCCAATATTTTCAAGCGTCACCTTTTGCGCCCCAGTGTTTCCCAAACGCTTACTAATATCCAATGATTGTAAATAAAGCGGCAATGCGCTATCAAGAATATTTTTCTGATAATATACACCTGCCAT
>JAFDXS010000537.1 GCA_018267795.1 Bacteroidota bacterium
TAGATAAACCTGTAATTGCTATTACATCATCAACATCAATTATAGGTTGTTGGAAAAGATAATCAACTAATTGCTTAGCAATATTTATTTTTTTTCCTAAGGTATATATACGTTTTTCTTCTACTTCCTTTTTTAAGGATATAATTGCTTTCAAACCATTTATGGAATTAGTGGCTGTTGTTTCTACTCCAATTAAAAAAAATTTCAGCCAATGAATAAGGTCATTATTGGTCCGAACACGGGTAAGATTATCGTAATAGAGTGATTTATTTTTTTCAAAAAAATCTGACAAATATAATACAGGTTTACGCAGCACATTTTGAGAGACTAAATATAACGTAATCATTAACCGCCCAATTCTGCCATTACCGTCTAAAAATGGATGTATAGTTTCAAATTGATAATGAGCTAGCGCTATGCGCATTAGATGTGGTAAACCACAATTGTCGTTGTGCATTAGGTTTTCAAGATCCCCCATTAACATTTCTACTGACTCCCAAAAAGGAGGTATATAAGATGCGTCCTTTATTGAAACTCCGCCTATCCAATTTTGGCTGCGCCTAAAATCACCGGGCATTTTATGTTCACCTCTAACCCCATCTAATAATATTTGATGCGCCTCTTTTAATAAACGAGAAGACAGGGGTAATTTATCCAGACTTTTTACAGCCCTGTTCATTGCTACTATATAATTATTTACTTCCTGCCAATCGTTCTTGTTTTCAGGTTGAATATCTTTTTCTTTTAATAAAGCTTCCTCCATATTGGTCTGTGTACCTTCTATTTTACTTGATACTGTAGCCTCTTTTACAACGTGCATACGTATAAAGTGATCTATATTTGGCACCAATTGTGAAAAGGCATTCAATTCACCTAAGCGGAGTGTAGCACTATCTATTAATTTTGTTAAGTCACTATCTTTCCAACTATACGTATGATTTACATTTTCAGGTATAAAAGCGTAATAATCATACCCTTTTTGTTTTATGCCTGCCTTAAATTGGCTTATATCCATAAAAAAATATTTATTTACAAACTTAACTATAAAAATCCATAGTTAAGGATGGCGCCTTAAACTTAATTATAAAAATCCATAGTTAAGTTTCTTTATTAAATATCTGGTTCGCTATCACCTTACAAATCCCTTATTTTTGCCCTCTCAAATTGTAAATCATGAAGTTAGTTACGTATAGCAATAATGGTAAGGAGCAGCTGGCCTTCCTGGTGAATGATACTTTGTATAATACCCAGGATGTGCAGGGCGGACTGCCGGGTACTATGAATGCGCTGTTGCAGAACTGGGAAAAGTACATAGGCTCAATGCATGATGCGGATAATGCGCTGAAGGCAGGGAAAGTGAATGTACAGGGGGTAGCATATAAGGGTGCTGATGTGCTGGCGCCGGTGCCGCAACCTACGAGCTGCAGGGATGGGTATGCGTTTCGCCAGCATGTGGCGGCTGCGCGTCGTAATCGTAAGGTGGACATGATACCTGAATTTGACCAGTATCCTATCTTTTACTTTACTAATCATAACGCGATACAGGGGCCGGGCGAGATACGCTGTATGCCGGACCATTTTGAGAAACTGGATTTTGAGCTGGAGGCTGCGGTGGTACTTTGCAAGAAGGGCCGCAACATAACTGCTGCTGAAGCTGATGAATATATAGGCGGCTATATGATAATGAATGATATGAGCGCGCGCCGCCTGCAGATGGAAGAGATGCTGCTGAACCTGGGCCCTGCAAAGGGTAAGGATTTTAGCACGGTGATAGGCCCGATGCTGGTGACACCTGATGAACTGGAGCCATATAAGATACCTGCGAAGGAGGGCCATGTGGGCAATGCGTATAACCTAAAGATGACATGCACTGTAAATGGCGTGCAGGTGAGCGAGGGCAATATGGGCGATATGGACTGGACATTTGCAGAGATAATAGAACGCTGCGCCTATGGTGCGGACGTGCTGCCGGGCGATGTGATAGGCAGTGGTACGGTGGGAACGGGCTGCTTCCTGGAGCTGAATGGTACGGGCAAGCTGCACGACCCTAACTATAAAGAACAGTGGCTGCAGCCGGGCGATGTGGTGGAGATGGATATAACGGGCCTGGGGCACCTGAGCAATACGATAGTGAAAGAGGATACTGATTTTAGCATATTGGCGCTGAAGAAAGTAGTAAGTCATAAGGCATAGATCAATACATTTTATAATGGAGAGGGCTGCACTTTGGTGTGGCCTTTCTTTTTTATTTTAGT
>JAFDXS010000538.1 GCA_018267795.1 Bacteroidota bacterium
GCCACTATAGCAAAAGCCTTTCAATATGGGTATAGCCTGGCAGTTGACAGCGACACATATAGTGTAATCGACACCACAGCGCAGATAGTAAACTATGCTGCTGCTATAGAATATACCAACGGCTTAAAAGGGCTGCGCATAAAGGTAGCTGCATTGAGTGGTGGCGCGCTTGTCCCACTAAGCACGCCACAGCTTACAGCCTTTACGGCCTATATGCAAGTGGTAAAAGACGCAGGCGTGCGCATAACCATAACAACGGCCAATGCCGATAGCCTGAAGCTGAACCTAAACATATACTACAATGCCCTGGTACTGGATGGCACAGGCGCAAGGCTCGACGGCACAGCCGCTACGCCCATACAGGATGCTATAGACAACTATCTTGAAAATCTGCCATTCAACAGCCTGTATATAAACTTTGAACTGCTGGAAGCGCTAAAGGATGTGGACGGTGTAATAATACCTGAACTGATAAGCGCACAGTCTTACTACACAGGCACGCCCGGCTATGTGCCAATAGCTACAGAATACACGCCCGACGCAGGCTATATACGTGTGATAACCCGCAGCACAGACCTCACGCTAAACTTTATACCGCATGGCCTTATTTGATGTTGACTATAACGCCCTTGTAAAGCTGCTGATACCAAAACAGCTACGTAATGCCAAAATGGTAAGTTGGCTTACTGCGCTCATTAACCCGGTGCAGTATATCTATAACGCCTTTATGGAGCAGCGCTACGATAACCTGTATATACTGAACCATAATAGTCAGGTAGTTTACCTGCAGGCCGTGCTTAATGATATGTTTGATAACACGCTGAGGCGCATCCGTGTAACAGACCCGGTGTACAAAGACCCTATGTACATCTATATGGATGCTGAAGGGAAGCCCGTGTATATCTACAGAGATAGTGAGAGCCAACCGCAATACTTATACACCGATGCTGAAACAGTAGCGGGCTATGACTTTATAGTGCAGGTGCCTGCAATAGTAACGTATGACCCCATTTATATGCGTGCGCTCATAGAGCGCTTTCGCTTGCCTTCAAAAAACAATTATTCAATAGTAACAGTATAAGACATGAATACATTAGACTTAACAAAAACGGGCGGCTTCCCCTTCACGCAGGACATGCTTGACTGGATACAGCAGAACAGCCTTGCAGTGATGAATATGCTAGGCGCAAAATTATTGCCCGATAGCCTTGCGAATACCGCAAATACACCTGTAGGGCTAGTAGGCATAAACCCGGGTACTACTCAGATATATAAGGCTGGTTGGCTATGGTATAATAATGAGATACTTCACTTCCCTACAGATATAGATGCAAGTGGGTTACCAACTTTATCGCCTGCGAGTGGCTTAGTGTATGGTTTCGCAATACAGGAAACGGATATGCCTGTATCATACTTTGACGGCACCAGCCATAATACAAAAATATCCCGTACAGTAACGATAGCTGCTGCTGCAAACACGCTAACGGCCACTTTTATACCGCTTACCACGGTTATCTACTATTTTGATAATGGGTTGAGGGAATTAGTAGAAAGCAGTGTTTCTATTTCTCTTTCAGGAATCAGTGGAACCGTTTACTACCGAAAGAATTTTATGAGTAATAATATGCAGGTGCGCGGCAGGTTGACTATTACCCCTGCAGTAGTTGACCCGCCAGGCATACAAAGCGCTATAAGTGCATTACCTACAGGCTATCGACCTGCAAATACAGTTCCTATTTGGGCGCAATTAAAAAATTTCGGAAATGCTTTTCCTAATGTGTCGGGTACAGATTATATTATGGGCAGCTATATGGAAATATTAGCTGATGGCACCATTAATATCCTTCCCATCAAGTCGTCTAGTGCATCTTCCTACGAGGTGTCGTTTAATATTATTATTCCCCTCGATTAACCACTATTTAAACAGTAATTAAAATGGCAATAAAAGACAGGACTACACTAAAGGGATACTTCCCCACAGGCGGCCAGCCCACACAGCAACAATTTGCCGATGTGCTGGATAGCACCTTCCTGAAAAACGAAACGATACCCGTAGCCAATATCACCTTCGGCGTAAATACGCTCACCTATGCAACTATTACCAATTGGGATGTAACAGCAGGTCAGCAGGCAAAGCTCACCCTTACAGGCAACACTACACTAAATATTACCAACATGGTGGTCGGGCAATTTTACCTTTTGGAGGTAAAGCAAGATGCTACAGGAAGTCGCACTCTTGCGCTTACAGGTGC
>JAFDXS010000539.1 GCA_018267795.1 Bacteroidota bacterium
TGTCTTACCTGGAAAAATCACTCTATTTTTTTGATAACATCTGCCCATCGGAAGTAACAGTATATGTAAAAGGGGAAATAGTAGAAAATCGCCTGCTTACATCAGTAACAATAGACTGTGAAGATGAGAGCTATAAAAGGATGATAGAGGAAGACGTAATACAGTACATATACTGGCTGCATCCTTATGAAAATTAAAACGAGTATCTGCAATTTAATATTCCCATCCTTTCTTTTATTTTAACGCATAACTTGCTGCCGATTATAATTATATTAGCAATACAATAGTATAATTAATAAACGTTGCAGTAAATAATCAGTTATGTCTTATCCGTTTCAAATAAAATCTCCCGACGAATATAATAAGGCCTATAAGCAGAGTATAGATGATCCCGAAGCATTCTGGGCAGCAGTGGCAGAAACCTTTCTGTGGAAGAAAAAATGGGACAAGGTGCTGGCGTGGAATTTCCGCGAGCCGGATGTGAAATGGTTTATTAATGGGAAACTGAACATTACTGAAAACTGTATAGACAGGCACTTGATTTCATCAGGAGACAAGCCTGCCATAATATGGGAACCCAATGACCCGAAAGAAGAAAGCAGAACACTAACATACAGTGAGCTGCACTATAGCGTAAACCAGTTTGCACATGTACTGAGAAACAATGGTGTGAAGAAAGGAGACAGAGTTTGCATCTATATGGGTATGATACCGGAGTTGCCCATAGCAATGCTTGCCTGCGCACGGATAGGTGCCATACACTCTGTGATATTTGGTGGCTTTAGCGCACAAAGTATCTCTGACAGGCTGCAGGATGCGGGTGCTGAATGTATAATAACCTGTGATGGCGCTTACAGAGGGGGAAAAGATATTCCGCTAAAAAATGTGATTGATGATGCATTGGTAACATGCCCCTTCGTGAAAAAAGTAATCGTGTATACACGTACACATACTCCAGTAAGCATGACGAAAGGCCGCGATGTATGGTGGGGAGATGAGATAAAAAAAGTAGAAGAAATGCGGTATGCAGAAATACCTGCTGAAGAAATGGATGCAGAAGATCCACTGTTTATACTTTATACATCCGGCTCTACAGGCAAGCCAAAGGGCGTAGTGCATACATCCGGCGGGTATATGGTATATACTACTTATTCTTTTGTAAACGTGTTTCAGTACCAGCCAGGCGATGTTCACTTTTGCACTGCAGATATTGGCTGGATAACAGGACATACATATATAGTATATTCAGTACTGTGTGCGGGAGGCACATCGCTAATGTATGAAGGGTTGCCTACATGGCCTGATGCAGGCCGCTTTTGGGATATAGTAGATAAATACAAGGTGAACATACTGTATACAGCACCTACTGCTATTCGCAGCCTGATGGCCTATGGATTAGAGCCACTGAAGGGCAAAGACCTTAGCAGCCTAAAAGTACTTGGTACTGTGGGTGAACCTATTAATGAAGAAGCCTGGCAATGGTATGATGAACACATAGGCAAAAAGAAATGCCCAATAGTAGATACCTGGTGGCAAACGGAAAATGGCGGCATACTGATATCTAATATGGCCGGCATTACTCCGTCTAAGCCTTCTTATGCTACTTTGCCGCTACCAGGCATACAACCTGCACTGATGGATGAGCATGGGAAAGAAATAGAAGGCAATGATGTAAGCGGCAACCTTTGCATTAAATTTCCGTGGCCCTCAATGATACGCACAACCTATGGTGACCATGAACGATGCAGGGTTAATTATTTTGCCAGCTACCCTGATATGTACTTTACCGGTGATGGGTGCTACAGAGATAGCAATGGCAATTATCGCATAACAGGCCGTGTAGATGACGTATTAAATGTAAGTGGCCACCGCATAGGCACTGCGGAGGTAGAGAATGCAATAAACATGCATACCGGGGTGATAGAAAGCGCTGTAGTGGGCTACCCGCACGATGTGAAGGGGCAAGGCATCTATGCATTCGTCATTTTTGATAATGTACATGAAGACGTGGAACTATCCCGCAAGGATATAATGCAAACTGTGAGCAGGGTGATAGGCCCTATTGCAAAGCCTGACAAAATTCAGTTTGTAAATGGGCTGCCTAAAACCAGGAGCGGCAAAATAATGAGGCGAATACTGCGCAAGATAGCGGAAGGTGAAATGAGCAGCCTGGGCGATACCTCTACCCTGCTGGATCCAGGCGTGGTAGATGAGATAGTAAAAGGGAAGATATAAACTAAAATTCTT
>JAFDXS010000053.1 GCA_018267795.1 Bacteroidota bacterium
GAGCCGGTGCCATAAGCGCTGGTTTCATTTACCATATATGGGGGATAGTATTCTTTATAGCCGGCAGCAATATTATAATCCAGGAAGTATTGTATCAGCGCACGTTGCAGTCTGGCTCCTTGTCCCATATATACAGGGAAGCCGCTGCCTGTTAGTTTTGTCCCCAGTTCAAAATCTATAAGACTATATTTAGCAGTGAGTTCCCAGTGCGGTAGTTTTTGGCCGCTCAGATCTGGTGTGCTGCCATTTTCACGCACCGTTACATTATCTTCTGGCGTTTTGCCTTCAGGCACACTGCTGTGTGGCAGGTTAGGCAGGCGCACCATTATATTGTGCAGCTCTGCTTCTACTTCAGATAGTTTCTGTGTGAGTTCTTTAGATTGATCTTTGTGCTGTGCAACCTCAGCCTTCAGCTTTTCAGCCTCTTCTTTGTTGCCCTTGGCCATTAGCTGACCTATATTTTTAGATGCTGCATTAATAGATGCAGAAAGATTGTCATTTTGCAATTGTATATGACGGCGTTGTTCGTCAAGAGCTATTATTTTATCAACAAGCTCAGGTTCTTTAAAATTCTTTTTCTTAAGTCCTGCCAGTACCAGTTCCTTGTTCTGCCTGAATAATTGAATCGCTAACATAAATATTTATTAGTGTAGCAAATATAGTTAATTGCTTCTTTGCTGCCGATGGGCTGCATGTATTAAAATAAAAAGGCCTGCTAATATGCAATCAGCAGGCCTTTGGGGGAATATTATTAGAAATCAAGGTACTTCTACCACATTCAGTATTTCGTTCAGTATTTGTTCACTGGTAATGTTTTCAGCTTCTGCTTCGTAAGTGATGCCTATACGGTGGCGCATTACATCATGGCATACAGCGCGTATATCTTCCGGTATTACATAACCACGACGTTTGATGAAGGCATAGGCTTTAGCTGCAAGCGCAAGACTTATGCTGGCACGTGGCGACGCACCATAGCTAATAAGTGGCTTCAGCTTGTTTAATTTAAACTCTTCAGGGAAGCGGGTAGCAAATACTATATCCAGTATATATTGTTCTATTTTTTCGTCCATATATACCTCACGCACCAGGTGGCGAGCCTGTATTATATCGTCCATAGATACTACAGGATTGATCTTCGCCATGCCATCAGGGTTCAGATTCTGGCGTATTATATGGCGTTCTTCCTCCTTTTTAGGATAGGTGATCACCACCTTCAGCATAAAGCGGTCTACCTGTGCTTCTGGCAGTTCATAAGTACCCTCCTGTTCTATTGGGTTTTGTGTAGCCAGTACCAGGAAAGGCTCTTCCAGTTTATAAGTATGGTCGCCTATGGTTACCTGGCGTTCCTGCATCGCCTCCAGCAGGGCACTCTGTACCTTGGCAGGGGCGCGGTTTATTTCATCTGCCAGTATGAAGTTGGCGAAAATTGGCCCTTTACGTACTGCAAACTCATGCGCCTGCGGGTTATACACCATAGTGCCCAGTACGTCGGCAGGCAGCAGGTCCGGGGTGAACTGAATGCGTGCAAACTTGCCATGTATAGCAGTGGAAAGCGATTTGATGGCGAGCGTTTTTGCCAGGCCGGGTACCCCTTCCAGCAAAATATGCCCATTAGCGAGCAGGCCTATCAGCAGGCGTTCTACCATGTGTTTCTGGCCTACCACAGTTTTATTAAGCTCCATAGTAAGCAGCTCAATAAAGGCACTGCGCTGGTGAATGCGCTCATTTAACTCGCGAATGTCTGTCGATGAAGTGATTTCCATAGCTTCTTTGTCAAATATTATTTGGAGATCCTGAAATTTGTTTACGATAGCCAAAAATAGCATGTAGCAGCTAAAAAGCTACCATATAAAGGTAGTTTTAACTTTTTTTAAAATAAGAAATGATCTCGTACCGGGCTAATAAAAGCTACATGGTTACAATAACTTAATTTCGCCATCTTAAATACTGATGAAAGGCTATATGGAAAATTTTGAACAACGCTGGCAGGGGGTAGAGGCACTAATGCTGGAACGCTTTGGCAAGCTGCCTGATATGGAAGGGATGTTGTTTCTGATAGGCGTAAATGAATTAGGCTCATTGCCTTCCAGAAAATTCTCAAAAGAGCAAAAGCAGGACCTGATACACGTGGCTGTATGTACTCTGTTGAGTCAGCTTGGCTACTATACTTTTACCGGCAAGGACGAAGACGGCTGGCCCCACTATACAGAAGTAATGAAAGTGCCCACAGAAGGCCTGCAAAACCAGGAACGGCTCTTGAAGGAATGTATGGTGAGGTATTTTGAGTAATATTATATTAGGCAAATAAAGGCCTCGCAATCGCGGGGCCTTTATACTTTATAATCGCCATCGAATTATTACTTAACAACAGAAAGGTTTTTAGCATATACGCCAATATCTGTAACAATTTTTACTGTGTAAACGCCTGCAACTAGGTCAGCGGTGCTGATGAATAGCTTCTGGTCACCAGATTTTATATTGCCATCTACTACAGTTTTTACAGTACGACCAATGGCATCTACTATTATTATTTGCACCTTACTAGCTTTAGTTAATCTAAATTCCATTGTAGTCGCGTCGTTAGCCGGATTAGGGTGGATTGAGATTTCATATTGATTCAAAGGAGTAGTATTGAATTGTTGCATTGACCTGTAGTTTGAATTAGCACGTTTATAATTCGGCCCAGTAGCAGGAGTCCAAGTACAAGGTTTTGCGGAGCAAGGGGCTAATTCAAGAACTACATTTGAACCCTTATCGAGAGATATAGAGGATGTAAAGTTTATTGACTCAGACGCCTTTAGTTCAACCTTACTTCCCAAAGCAGCTTCAAAAGAGGGGGATCCGCTATTCAAATGCTCCGCATTGCTATTGATATAGAAACTACTAATAGTTGTAGATGGCAAAGTGTTTGTTACAGCTTTGCAATCAGAGGAATAACTATAACCACCGGTAAGATGATTTATAATCCAGCTATTGATTATAGGATAGCTACATTGACCTGAAAGATGGGACATGTTCTCTCCATCTATGCCAATAATATCATCAAATGGCGTATGAGAAAGTTTATTCGGATCAGAACTAATATCAGTAAAGTAATCAGTTGCATCATAACATAAAGCGCTCAATGTAGGAATAAAAGTGGCATTGGCTGCATAATTCCAAGTACATTGATCAGACATTGTTGAATTAATGCCATCCGCAAATTCTTGATATATTGGTGTATTTGATCCTGGCGCAAAATCCAGTGGCTCATCATTTTGATATGCTATTCCATCATCTGCATCTGTAGGTGGAAGCAAAGGGAAATAGCCACTCGTTAAGTAAACATACGTTCCCCAACCAACAGAAGAACCGAAATAAGTAGACCAGTTTGAAACGTATGGGTATGAGGTGCACAAATTAGTCATGCACATGACTTGGAATGTTAATGCCGCTTGCACTGCGCAAGGAGATTGATCCCATATCCATCCATCGAGACCCTTTGAACCGTAGGGGCCAGCAGATGGGATATTAATAAGCAGTACTGGTTGGCCATCATACTGATAATCATAAACGCCATCCATATCTTTGTCCAACAGCGATCTTTGCGGAATACTATTCCAACTGCCAAGTGAGATGCCAATAGATCGGCAATATTGCGGAAATCCGTTACAATCTAGGCTGTTCAACTCTACTTGGAATGCCTTGTAATCAGGATTAATAGGAAGAATGGTAGGTGGTGAAGGATAATTATAACCTGTCAAGCGATATTTTAACATCTGCTTAGCCGCGGGGCAAAAGAATTGATTTAGTGCATCTTGTAACTGAGGCGATAAAGGACTTAAACCTGAAAAGGTGTACGCTAGAGCTTGGATGGATGCGGGTATGACTGCACCCTTCTGAGGTGCGTCATATGAGATAAAAAGTTTTGTGTCATGATCCATTCCATTGCTTTCCATGTAAGCTAAAGCATACCTTGCAACAAGTCCACCCATACTAAAGCCGGTAACTGTAAGTTTTTCATTATTTGTTTTATTTTGATTTATTTTATTAATTAACTCGACAAGTAGAAACGCATTTTTTTGAATATAATCGCCCCCATTATCGAAGTTTAAAATAATAATGTCATATCCTAAAGCATCAAGTTGTTGGGCTAAACTTCCCGATCCCATCAATCCACCATCATCTAAGATTGAATAGATGTCTGATGCCGCAATATGGTTGCCCGGATCAAAACCCTCTACTACAATAAAAGGTTTACGCAGTGTACTTAAGGTAACGCTATTATTACTTGTTCCATTTCTATAAATGGTATATTCCCCTGAACCGTATTCTGTATTGTGATATTGGTCAGCTTTATAACCTATCTCGGCAGTAATAGAAACTGTATTATCTGCAAATACAAGTAATGATGAAGTTAACGCTAGACATACTGCAAATAATACCTTATAGCATTTACTGTTGGTTACAGCAATTAAGATTATTTTTTTCATAAGTATAATTATAAGGTGAATATTATTTTTTGCCTTTCTTTAATTCATCAATTTCCTTCTGTTGTTGAATGACATATAATGTTAACTCTTCTATTTTTTGAAGCAGCTTGGCATCCATATTAGCTACATCGATGCCGTCTTTTGCAACCTCATTAGCTGTTGGAATTTCTGGTAAATGAGCATTTTGGCTAATAAAAGACTCAAGCTGATGTATTGGCATGAGTTTATAATCTTTATTAAATACAAAGTCAGACCAGTTGACAGGATCAGTACTAGAGGCAACTTTCAATCGTTCAGTTAAAATACCCTTAGCAACGTATAAACTATAGCCTGACGGGGTAGGTAATGACATTGCGCCTACTGCCATAATACCAGCTGTTCTTATATTCCCATCACCATCAATTTCGGTCATTAAATTGTTTGATCCGAAGCCTCCGCCGTATGGATTATGCTGTACCCATACCTCAAAAATATTATTTCCTGGCATAGGTAGGCCGGTATAAGGTTCAGTAATTCTGCTAATTTTTATGCCGGGAATATCAGTTGAAGATAGCGATGGATCGAGATACACCTCATTTCGGAGTGATAGTTCTGCATCAGTTGGACTACTAATTCCAATGCCAACTTTGGTACCATAAGTAGTAGTTGAAGTGCTGACCGTGGACCCGTCCCATGTTTGAGCCTTCAAAGATGACAATGGTAGTAAACCTAATAATAATAAGCCAAAGATCCTTGCAATGAAAACTGGTTTCATAAGTTATAATTTTTTAAGGTGAATAATTAGGTGCAAGATATAGTCGTATAGCGGGCATGTCAACTCGCTATATAACGGGTATTTTGTTAATGCAGGTAGCTCTTTTACGTCTACTATACATTTACCGGCAAGGACGAAGACGGCTGGCCGCATTATACAGAAGTAATGAAAGTGCCTACAGAAGGCTTGCAAAACCAGGAACGCTTGCTGAAGGAGTGCATGGTAAGGTATTTTGAATGGGTTACTGTCAAAATAAAAAAACCGGCTTAAAGCCGGTTTTTTTATTTAAGTATAATATAGGAATTATTTAACTACAGAAAGACGAGCATCAACGCCACCTTTAGCAGTTTGTAATTTCACATTATATAAACCAGGAGTCAGGCTTGCAGTAGGTATAGTTACCTGTTGGTTGCCTGCTGTCATTTGCTGCACAGATGTATAAACAGTGCGGCCTACAACATCAGTTACAGTGATCTGCACAGTGTTTGATTCCTGCAGGCTGAATGCTAACGTAGATTGTTCATTAGCCGGGTTAGGGAACAGGCGTACTGCATTAATACCAGCAGTTACATTTGCAACACCTAATGGAACTGTTGTGCTCTGTGTATTTAACACCTGGCCATCAGAGTTGCGAACCAGCATTACGATAGCATGCATGTTTGCGCTCACCCAACCGTCTGCAAGTGTAGCAGTAAGTGTAGCATTATAAGTGCTGCTTGCGCTCATAGAAGCAGGTAATACACCGGAAGTACCTGAAACAGATGGAGAAATAGAACGTGCAACATGGTTATAAATCTGGCCTGCAACATCTGATGCCTTTGATTCAAAGCCACCCATAGGGCCTTGGCTACCACCTGAATAGTAGTTGTGTTGGCTCCATTTGTGTGTAGCATCGTCAGTACCTGATAAGCCATCTTCTGTAAGAACCAGAACCAGGCGATAGTCGCCACTAAGATCTATAGAAGGCTTAACTGTTACGGGAACTGAGAAATTATTATGAGAAGTCACAGTAGGGGTGCCTAAAGTGATATCAGCATAACCGAAATAGTTTCCTTCAAAATTAAGCACGTCAAAAAGGTTAGAAGGATCAAGCGTCTGGCGGCGATCAACCACTATGCTTGGATAACCAGTACCTGCAGCATGCAGTTCAGTGCCCATCCATGAATCATAAGCAGAAACAACCATAGGATCTGAATTGTGTACAGCGATCAGGCTCATAGCGCCGGGATGCGTTTTAGCCATAGAATCGAGGAATACAATACCACGAACGCACCAGCCGCACCATGTACCTGTAGCTTCCTCAACAGAGATTTTTTTAGTAGGCAGGAAGCCGATGGTAGTAACATTTACAGAATTACTATCGTTAAGTATATTAATATCACCTGCGGCTATAACCCATGCATTAATAGTATTGACTTGTAGCGCAGCTGGCAATGTTACATTCGCGCCAGACCATGTATAGTACGTGAATGGCAGGATCGGTGCAGTTGCAGTAATTGGTAATGTAGATGGTGCAGCACCATTTAGAGAATACATCACCGTAAATGCAGAAAATGATGCAACACTGTTATTAAATACGGTACCAGAAAGACCTATGGTAGAGCCACTGGCCGCATAATTAATAACACCTGGTACAATACCCACATTACTTGATGAAAGATAAATGGAGCTTAAGCCCAGATCTGTGCTATTGGCAGAAAATACTTTGATATTATCAAGCAGAAGGCCTGCAAGTACTTTAGAGCTACCGCCGTTACCATCTGAATAACGAAAAGCCAGCTTTACTGAGCTTGAGCTATAACTCATCAAGCTAACATAATCCGTATTCCAGGTGCCGTAAGGAGTTATTTTCGCCAAATGGCTCCATGTACCACCACCATCTGTAGAGATGAGTACATCTGCACTTTCAGCAGGGCTACCACCAGTGTAAGCATAACCAAAATACATCTGATCGTAACTTAAATAAGCATTCGTAACACTTGCAAGGCTAAATGTTGGTGAAAATAGAGTGTCGTTAGCATTTGCCCCAGGATTTTTAGCATCAACAACTGCAGCAAATCTTGTATGTGCTGCTATTGGGCTAAGATAACCGGTAGCTATACTGCTTGTACCAGTAATCCAACCCGTGACGCTAGGTGAGTTTTGCGTCCAACCGCTTGGTAGAGATGTGCCAGTAGTGCTTTCAAAGTCTTGCGTAAAAGTTTGCGCAAAACCAGTTACTCCCAGTCCTATGCAAGCAGCTAGTAAAGTAATCGTTTTTTTCATCGTACCTGATTTTATATTATATGATTTAAAATTAAGACAATTTTAATGATAACAACAAGAAAAATTAATAGGGAGGAACAGCGAATATACAGATAGTTAATAGTACAATCCAAAAAAATCTATATGAATCAGTGCATTAGCATGTAAGAGAATTGTAAAATATAAAAATTGGGTTGTATTGAAAGTGAAGTGCGAAAATTTGCTAAAGGGTTTTATATTTGCAGCGTATTCCAATTAGGAGTACTACGGGGTGCCTAAATATTTCAGGCTGAGATCATACCCGCTGAACCTGGACCGGGTAATGCCGGTTAGGGAGCAAGTAAGTATCATCTGTTATTTCCCGCATCTGTCTAACGTGAAGCCATTGGCCATATGCCTTTAATCTTTCTAATGATAGTTTGCATGAAATAGCAAAACAGCAAGGCATAGCACTCCGTAAAGAGATAGCTAAATTTTTTCCATGCAATATATATACAAGGTTTCTTTATTGGCCGTCTGCGGCATATTTGCTTCTTTGGGTGCCACTTTTGCACAATCAGCAGATACAATTAAATACCATTCATTAGAATCTGTAGAGGTTAGTGCCGTGAGGGCCGGCACCAATGATCCCTTTGCAAAGACCGAAATAAGTAAAAAAGAGCTTGAGAAGCAGAACCTGGGGCAGGACCTGCCTATGCTGCTGCAGTTTACACCATCTGCGGTAACCACTTCTGACGCCGGTGCCGGCGTAGGCTATACAGGTCTACGCATACGTGGCACAGATGCAACACGTATAAATGTTACCCTCAATGGTATTCCCGTAAATGACCCCGAGGAGCAGGGCACCTACTTTGTAGATCTGCCGGATCTTGCCTCGTCTGCCAACTCTGTACAAATACAGCGTGGAGTAGGTACTTCTACTAACGGAGCTGGTGCCTTTGGTGCTACCCTAAGTATATCTAATATACAGCAAATGGATAGTGCCGGCGTTATATTAAGCAGTTGCGCAGGCTCTTTCAGCACATTTAAAAATACAGTGACTGCCGGTACCGGTATGTTAAAAGGTGGCTGGCAGTTTGATGTACGTCTATCTAAAATAAGCTCAGAAGGCTATATCCAGCACAGCGCTTCAGACCTGAAATCATTGCAGTTTACCGCCGGCTGGAAGGCCAGTGAGAATACCTGGCTGCATTTTATGGTAATGACGGGTGTAGAAAAGACACAACAGGCATGGAATGGTGTGCCACAAGATTCGTTGGAAACAAACAGGCGTTACAATAGCCTTGGTTTGAGATCGGACGGCAGCTATTACAATAACCAGACAGACAATTATCAGCAGGACTATTACCAGCTATTCGCCGACCATAAATTTTCACCTTACCTAACGGGTCACATAGGCCTGTTCCTTACAAGAGGTCGTGGCTACTACCAGGAGTATAAACAAGGAGAGATACTAAGTGAAAATTATGGGTTGTCCACAACCGGATTGCAGGATACTTCTAACCTGATACGTCAGCTATGGTTGGATAACTATTATTACGGGTCAGTATTTTCTCTGCAATACCAAAGAAATAAGACACAGCTTACCTTGGGTGGCGGCGCTACGCAATTTGAAAATCAGCACTATGGTATAATAAAGTGGACTGAAAATGGAGGTGTGCCTGATGACTATAAATGGTACAACCACGATGCCCAGAAAAATGATGTTAACATCTACCTGAAATGGCAGCAGACACTGGTAAAAGACCTGATATTCTTCGCTGATGCGCAATTCAGAAACACAGCATTCTTTATTAACGGCTTCCAGGATCATCCTGATTTGCGTCCTGCGGTTAACTATAGTTTCTTTAATCCTAAAGCAGGGCTTACTTATTACCTCACAAATACAGCAGCAGAAATACAAAAAATATATGCATCAGTAGCAGTAGGCAACAGGGAGCCCAACAGCGCAGACTTTGAAGTGGACCCGGCACATGCGCCTAAACCGGAAACAATGTATGACGAAGAGCTGGGCTATGAAATAAACAGAAGAAAATGGAGTGTAAGTGCTAATCTGTATTACATGTATTATCATAACCAGTTGGTACAAACCGGGCAGATAAATGATGTAGGTGCTTACACGCAAACAAATGTACCTGTTAGCTATCGGGCTGGCATAGAGTTACAGGGCGCTGTAAAACCTGTAAAATGGCTAAGCATAAATGCAAATGCAACATTGTCTCAAAACAAGATCAAAAATTTTACTGAATATATCGATAACTGGGATTCTTCTGCACAAAACACGGTAACACATAAGAACACCGACATAGCATTTTCGCCAAACGTAATAGGGGCTTTAAATGTAACATTTGTACCGTTCAGCCTGCCAGGAAATCAGAACTTTGAGATCGGAATTACAGGCAAGTATGTGAGTAGGCAATACCTGGACAATACAAGCAATAATAGCAGAAGTATAGACGCCTATAAT
>JAFDXS010000540.1 GCA_018267795.1 Bacteroidota bacterium
TAATGGTCCTGACTCTATTTGTCAAGGCGCTGCAGCATCGTTTACCGATTCTTCTTCCAATGGCACTACTTATCATTGGGACTTTGGTGATGGCGGCACATCCGGCACTTCTCCCACTACGCATATTTTTGATACCACAGGCATTTATACTATCATTTATATTGTGAGCAACCCAACATCCTGCAATGGTGCCGATACGATTATTAAGCACATTAAAGTATTGGGATTACCTATAGCAGACTTCACTTACAGCCCTTTAACACCGGAGACTAATGTGCCTACAACATTTACCAACCTATCGGTAAATGCCGACAGGTATCTCTGGGATTTTGGCGATGGTGCAACTACTCCGGATGTTAATCCATCACATTTCTATAAACGAACCGGTGACTATAAGGTATGCCTTACTGCAAAGAATTCATCCAACTGCCCATCTACTGCTTGCAAGATGGTATCTGCCGATGTACGTCCGCTTGCAGATCTCCCTACTGCATTTAGCCCTAATGGTGATGGCAAGAACGATATACTATTTGTTCGTGGTGCTGCCATACAAACTATGGACGTAAAAATATTTAACCGCTGGGGTGAAAAGGTTTTTGAAACCACAGACATGAATAAAGGCTGGGATGGTACCTTCAATGGACAAGCACAGCCTATGGATGCTTATGCATTTATACTCAATGTCACTTTTATAGATGGAACCACCTTTGAAAAGAAAGGAAACGTAACCCTATTGCGCTAACTCTTTATACCTGACTAAATGAAAAAAACGATCCTTAAAATAACAATTGCAACATCACTGCTTGCAGGCTTATTGGTTCATGATGTAGATGCGCAAAGCATGCATTTCTCCCAGTACTACAATGCACCCATGTTGCTCAACCCCGCCAATACGGCGCTCATGTCAGATAATGATTATCGCATAGGGGCCAACTATCGCAATCAGTGGGCTACCATTCCTGTTCCATACAATACATTCTCTGCCTTTGCTGATTTTAAGTTGTTTCATAACGAAGAGCGGAATAACTGGCTGGGCATAGGCGGTGCTTTTTTTAATGATAAGGCTGGTGATGGTAACCTTGCCCTTACGCGCATAGAAGGCTTTGTAGCGTATCACCTGGGCATCACACCCACCAGCATGATATCCGCAGGTTTATCTTACGGTGCAGTGCAGCGCAGTGTCAATCTCGGCGCACTCACATTCGATTCACAATGGGATGGCTTTACATTCAACAAAACACTGTCTAACAACGAAAGCGGCAACCTTGCCAAGACTAATTTCAGCACCATAGGTGCAGGACTTAACTATGCCTATTTCCCTAATGAGGCTACCTATATAAAGCTGGGAGTAGGCGTAGCAAATATCAATCAGCCCACCGAAAGCTTTTACAATATGAGCAATAAAGTAGGCATACGCCCTACAGTAAACCTTGACGGTATTTTCCGCCTCACAGAAATGTGGACATTAAACCCCTCTGTTTATTACACTACCCAAACAGGCGCTTATGAACTCGTTTATGGTTCTTTGCTAAAAGCTCAGATAAGCAACACCAAAGACAATAACACCAGCCTCATTTTAGGCGTGTTCAATCGCTTTAATGAATCATTGATCGGGGCCTTTGGCGTGGAATGGAATGGTTTGCAGGTAGTTGGCAGTTATGACTTCCCTATATCCGATATCAGACCGGCTACAGGCAGCTATGGTGCTATGGAGTTTTCCATTATTTACCAGGGCCTTTACAGCAACCTCAGAACCGGCGAACGTGGCGTGAGAACTATGAACTGTCCGCGATTTTAATTAACAAACAATTATATTTAATTAGTACTTTGCGGGCATTACTTTTGATGCAACAGAATTTTAGCTATGGAAAAAGAAAAACACAAAATATTACTTGTAGAAGACGACAACAACTTCGGACAAGTATTGAAAAACTACCTGGAGCTGAATGATTTTGTAGTGGAACTGGCACGCGATGGTATTCTGGGATTAGCAGCTTTTCGCCGCGAAAAATTTGATATCTGCCTGCTTGATGTGATGATGCCTAATATGGACGGCTTCACCTTGGCAGAAGAAATAAGAAATGTGGACCCTGATGTGCCTCTTTTCTTCCTTTCGGCTAAGGGTATGAAAGATGATATCCTCACCGGCTATAAGCTGGGTGCTGACGATTATATCACAAAACCTTTCGACAGCGAAGTGCTGCTGCATAAGATAAAGGCAGTGCTGAAGCGCAACCAGGAGCTGC
>JAFDXS010000541.1 GCA_018267795.1 Bacteroidota bacterium
CTGATGCACAGACGGTAGAACAAACCGTAGCCACACCTGTAGAGGTGCAGGTAAATGGTACACCCGGCATGGAATATATAACCAGCAATAGCACCGGTAATGGGCAGATGACAATGAACGTGACCTTTCACGTGGGCACTAACATTGACATTGCGACACTCGACGTACAAAATCGTGTGAGCATTGCTACACCTCAGTTGCCCGATGTGGTAAAACGTCTTGGTTTAACCGTGCGTAAGCGTAACCCGAGTATCCTTATGCTTGTGGCTATCTATGCACCCAAAGGCTCGCACAATGTTACTTTCCTTGATAACTATACCAATATATTTGTAAGAGACGCCTTACTGCGCGTGCAAGGCGTAGGTGACGTTTTTTCCCGTACTGATGATTTTAGTATGCGCCTTTGGCTGAAGCCCGATAAGCTGGCGGAATATGGTCTTACCTCGCAGGATGTTATTAGTGCGCTTAATGAGCAGAACGTACAGGTGGCTGCCGGTTCTGTTGGTGTACCTCCACAACAAAGCAGCCAGGCGTTCGAGTACAGCCTTATAGTCAATGGTCGCCTCAATAAGGTTAGTGATTTTGAAAATGTAATTGTAAAGAGCAATCCCGCGAATGGCAGCATAACATACTTGAAAGATGTGGCCCGCGTGGAGCTGGGTAAATTCTCGTATGCAAGCAATTCATTTGTTGATAATAAGCGTGCTTCTTATCTCCTTATATACCAGGCACCTGGCAGCAATGCGCTGCAAACAGCGGAAGGTGTATATAAAGCCCTTGAAAAACTAAAGCCATCTTTCCCACCTGATCTTGATTATAGCGTTCCATTTGAATCTGTAACTGTGGTAAAGGTATCTATGCATGAAGTGCTTATAACACTACTTATTGCATTGGGCCTGGTAGCACTGGTTGTTTTCCTCTTTCTTCAAAACTGGCGTGCTACACTTATTCCTATTCTCGCTATACCGGTATCCATCATTGGTACCTTCATATTCTTTATACCGCTGGGCTTTACTATCAATACGCTTACCATGTTCGGCTTTGTACTTGCCATTGGTATAGTGGTGGATGATGCCATCATAGTGGTAGAGGCTGTGCAGCACTACATGGACCATGAAAAAATGTCGCCTAAGGAAGCAACCTATAATGCCATGCGCGATATATCAGGCCCTGTGGTAGCAATCGCGCTGATATTGGCCTCTGTGTTTGTACCGGTGGGCTTCATACCAGGTATCGTGGGCCGTTTGTATCAACAGTTTGCCATTACCATTGCTATATCGGTAATGCTATCCGCATTCATAGCATTATCATTAACGCCTGCATTGTGTACGCTTTTACTAAAGCCGCAACACCTGGATAATAATGCCAGAGGGTTAAACAAATTTTTCTTCCGGTTCAATAGGTGGTTCGATCGTATATCAGATAAATATTCTAATGGCGTTAAGCGCAGCATTAAAGCTTCCAGGTATATTGTCATCCTGCTTATCTGTATCGGTGTCGGAACTATTTTATTATTCAAGAATAAGCCGACTGGTTTTATACCTACAGAAGACGATGGCCGTGTGTATATTACTTACGAGCTTCCCGAAGCTTCCTCCACCACCCGCTCGCTGGAGGTACTGAACAAGATGATGAAGATAGTAAGCGAAACACCTGGCGTAGGTCACTTTGCCGCTTTGGGTGGATTAAACGTGGTTAACTTCTCTACCAAGTCCAACAGTGGTACTATATTCTGTCAGCTTAAGCCTTGGGATGACCGCAAGAAAAAAGAAGAACAGATACCAGGCATTATCGGTGTGCTGCAAAAACGCTTTGCGCAGGCAGGCATTAAAGATGCGAATATAGTAGTGATTCCGCCACCACCTATACCGGGCCTTGGCCAGACAGCCGGCTTTAGCTTCCAGGTTGAACAAAGACAAACTACAGACGATGTAAAGACATTTGAAAAAGTAGTTAAATCCTTTATAGGGGAACTAAATAAGAACCCGGCGATAGGCAATGCATTTAGTTTCTATTCGGCGCACACGCCAAGCTATAATGTTACCGTGGACAGGGAGAAATGTAAAAAAATGGGCGTTTCTCTTTCTGATGTTTTTAGTGCGATGCAAACCTATATGGGCAGCTATTACATTAATGATATTACGTTGTACAACCGTAACTTCCACGTAGTGGCTCAGGCTGATACTAATTATCGCACCATGATCTCAGACATGAACAAGTTTTATGTCCGTAACCAGGCGG
>JAFDXS010000542.1 GCA_018267795.1 Bacteroidota bacterium
CAAAGCTTTTATTATATTTATCTCCATAAAATCTACACACATGCTTTATTTGAATATACGCAGAACATTATTGATTGCTGTTTTTATGCTAGCGGCAGCACCTGCATTGTTTGCGCAGACTATTGGCAATCGTGCTGATATAGTGAACAAGAAATGGCGCATAATAGCTATGAAATGCCCTGATGCCATGAATACGGACGCTAACCAGGACCAGTTTGTACACTACTACGGTACGCTGACGCTGACACCAAGCAACTACCAGAACATAAACTATGGCACCTTTGTAAAGGTACATCATGATGCCAGCGATAACCCGATAGAACGCGGTAACTACAGCCTGGTAGCTGATGACATGAACGGTACCCGCCTGATACTGAAATCGCGCAAGGGAGAAACTACCACTACCTATCGTGTAGAACTGGTGTACCCTAACCATCTTACCCTGATAAACCTGGGTGATGACGAGAAATGCAAAGTAACTTATGCTATCGCCCCATAAAGCGATACATGGATCATAACAAAAGAGAAGCACTTCCTGTAAAAGGAGGTGCTTTTTCTTTTACAGGCTTTCTACTGTTTTCTTCAGTCCGTCCAGTACCATGTTCCAGTTTTGGCGCATGTGCTCTACCCCTTGTTCGTCTTCTATATTGTCCTGGGTGATGCTTACTATGGTTTTGCCGTTTTCCTGTTTTATTTCTTCTATCACATTGGCGTAGTTCTCCGGCTTGTCTTCCTTGCCGCTAAGAGGACTGTAGTAGGTAGTGTGCAATAGTTTTTCAGGCACTATATCTACTATTGTGCCTTTGTCTTCGTAAGACTTGCCCTGCCAAACGCCTTTGTAGGTAATGGTGCTGCCTTTTTTCCAGTCGCTGGTGGTATCGGTGCCGAACATGTATTCCTTTATAAGGGCCGGCTCGGTAAATGCCCGCCATACCTGTGCCGGTGTAGCATTGACCTCTATGCTTACTGTTACTGATAGTTTATTCATGATGATATGTTTGATAATTGAAAATTAGGGATAATAAATTATACAAAAACCATACTAACAATCCCCATCATGGCAGGGGGCTTCGGCAGATTCCAGCTCTATGGTAGCATGATTTATATTGTGGTGCTCCAGCTCGTGCTTTATGTCGTGCACCAGTTTCATTTTCTGGTCGAAGTTGAGGGTGTCGTTGAGGACTACGTGGGCAGTAAGGGCATTCTCTGTGGTGCTCATAGCCCATATATGCACGTGGTGTATGTCCTGCACGTTATTCATTTTGCCTATCAAGGTTGTGATCTCATCTACATCCATATCCGGCGGCACGGCATCCATACTAAGACGAAGGCTATCGGTGAGGAGTGACCATGTGCTGTAAAGTATTACCAGCAATACAATAATGCTGATGGCAGGATCTATCCAGTAGAGGTGCGTGTACTTAATAATGATACCTGCTATTACTACCGCTATTGATACGAGTGCGTCTGCCATCATGTGCAGGTAGGCGCCACGTGTATTGAGCTCATTACCCTTGCGGTGAAAGAGGTATGCTGAGATGCCATTTACCGCTATACCCAAGGCTGCTACCCAAGCTATAACGCCACCTGGCACCGGGGCAGGATGGCTAAGCCTGTGTATAGACTCGTAGCCCAGCATGCCTATGGCAATGAGCAATATTACGGCATTGGTAAGGGATGCAAGTATGGTAGTTTTCTTATAGCCATAAGTAAATGTGCTGCTGGGCTTTACTTTGGCAAGCCTAAAAGCGATGAGCGAAAGCAATAGCGAAGCAACATCACCCAGGTTGTGGCCTGCATCTGAGAGCAGGGCCATACTATTATTCGCGAAGCCAAATATAGCCTCAGCCACTACATACACGCTATTGAGGATTATGCCTATAACAAAAGCACTGCTTGCCATATCGGCAGGGCTGGCGTGATGATGGTGGTGATGACCGTGATCGTGACTATGATTATGCATTGAGAAAAATAAGCGGCTTCCGGCTATTTATGTTTTGAGGATGTAAACTACATAAAAAATAAACCATGAAGCCTGCCCCTAATAAACAAGGGGAACTATTAATAGCCCCCCTCACATCTCTTTTACAAACGGCGGTAAGACTACGGCCATCTGAAAAGATCCAAACACACACACTCCTCAGAGCAATATATATAACGCAAGGATTGTGCCTTTGGTGTGTGGGAATCAGGGCTTTAACAAAGTTTTATATGTTCAGACATCCGGGGCA
>JAFDXS010000543.1 GCA_018267795.1 Bacteroidota bacterium
AAGCTCTATTTCTGATGAACTGGAGGTGTCGTTAAATGTGGTTGCTAAAAAGTAGTGATTTAAAACAATTTCATCAGATAAATTGAATCAATAGTATTGTGAAAATAAATAAGAAACTTTTTGTTGTTGCCGCCCTTGTCATTGCAACTACAGTTTGCGCGGCAGCTGCATCCAGCAAATCTGAACCAGAACATTATAAGAACTTAAAGGTCTTACCGCAAAATATTAGCTCCAAAGACCTGCAGGGAATAATGGTTGACGATTTTCAGGATGCCTTAGGGGTGACTTGTGACTTTTGTCACGCAGCATCGAAAGATGGTCATGGACTGGATTTTGTCAGTGATGCAAAGCCCGAGAAGGAGATAACCCGAAATATGATGCGCATGAACCTGGATATAAATAAAAAGTATTTCAAATTGAATCATCCATTAATAGGCAGCCCGGCACTTATTGTAACTTGCAATACCTGTCATAAAGGTGCTGCCTTTCCTGAAGGAGCTGAGTAATATTATAGTTACAAATGGCAATGATCAGGTAAGTATTTTTATGCTAACTTAAATTGCCATTATGCGTAAGTGCTTCTTTATTTAATTGAAAGCGTTTGAAAACAAATAAGGTACTATATCATTTTGCTTTTTGGCTATTAGCCTATCTGTTCTGGGTATTTATATTCAGGAATAGTACGCTGGTATTAACGCATGCCATTACTATTCAGTTCTGTTATTTGGTTTTTATAGCTGCAAACTATTACTTCAACATTCTTTACAATATCCCACAACTGCTGAATAAAAAAGAGTATTTGAAGTTTACACTCCTTTTTGTTCTGGGTATCACGGTTACAGCGCTTATGCGGGTGCCGGTGTCTATGTGGGTATCGAGATATGTGTTCAAGCTCAGCAATATTCATTTCGACTACTTTGCTGTTTTTTATAATTCCTTTGTTAATATCCTGTTCTGGGTAGTCGTTATTTTAAGTGGCAGAATGATTATCGAAAAAATAAGATCAGAGGTCTATATAGAGCAAATAGAAAAAGAAAGAGTGGCGAATGAGCTTGATTTTTTAAGGGCACAGTTTAACCCTCATTTCCTGTTCAACTCTATTAATTCCATTTACGCTCACATAGATAAGTCAAACAAAACAGCGCGGAACATGCTGCTTGTTTTTTCTGATATGCTTCGTTACCAGTTGTATGAATGCAATGTAGAAAAGATAGCATTGGAAAGGGAATTGAATTATATCCGCAATTATATAGCTATACAAAAGGGCAGGCTTGATGAGCGAATAGCAATTTCGTTTTGCGATGGTGCTATTAAGGCTCCTATACAGATAGCCCCTTTAATACTAGTTACCTTTATAGAAAATGCTTTTAAGTATGTTGGCTTTAATGAAAGCAAGAGCAACTGTATCGATATCAGCTTGACCTATAAAAATGGTAACCTGGCATTTAGGGTATTCAACACAAAAGATGCTTTTATTAATAAAGTGGAAAAAGCTTCAGGTCTGGGGATAGCCAATGTGAAACGGCGATTGGAATTATTGTATCCCGGTAAGCATGAACTGCGTATTGATGATCACGAAGAGAGCTATGAGATTAATCTAACTTTTCTTGAAGTATGATATTGAACTGCATAATAATAGATGATGAGCCTATAGCACGTAAGCTGCTGGAGGAGTATATAGCAGAAACCGATTTTTTAAGGCTGGTTGGCGTAGCCGAAAATCCGCTTAGGGCAATCAGCCTCATAAGCGGGCAGGAAATAGATCTTATTTTTCTCGACATTAATATGCCCAAGATGAATGGTCTGGACTTCCTGAGGTCCGCGATCAATTTACCAATGGTTATCATGACCACTGCCTATGGCCAGTATGCGCTTGATGGCTTCGAGATGGCTGTGATTGACTATTTGGTAAAACCATTTTCCCTCGAGCGATTTTTAAAGGCAGCTCAAAAGGCCCTTGAACTAAAATCGCTAAAGCTTAAAATGCCTGTATCTGAAAATGCAGCGCCGGAATATTTTTATGTAAAATGTAATGGTAAGATAGAACGCGTTCTGTTCGATGAACTTATGTACGTGGAAGCGATGGCTAATTATGTAACGCTCCACACGGTGAATAATAAGCTTATGGTTTACCTAACGATAAAGGGCGTTTTGGATAGTCTGCCTCCTGATACATTTTTACAGGTTCATAAAAGCTATATCGTTAACGTAAACAGAATAAAGAC
>JAFDXS010000544.1 GCA_018267795.1 Bacteroidota bacterium
ATAGTACCTCACAAATAATAAGGTTGGCAGCACCACCCTCTTTGCCCGTTTCTATTATCTGCAGCACTTTACACTCCAGTTGCACAGGCGATTCCTTTACACGGAAAGGCTTTACCATGTCAGACTTAATGGGAGTAAAGCCTGCTTTTTCAAATTCGTTTACATGCTTAGGGTATTCGCAGCTGGCAAGGCTCACCTGTTGCACCATATCGTAGTTTACTATGTTTATCACCACCTCTTTATTCACCTGCACATTTTCGAGTGTGTGCTTAATGGTATTGTCGCGCACACGGCGGGAAGGGGAAAATATAAGGATAGGGGGCTTGCTGCCGAATACATTGAAAAAGCTGAAGGGCGAAAGGTTCATATTCCCTTCATCGTCTATGGTGCTTGCAAAACATATAGGCCTTGGTGCTACAGAGCCTAAAAGATAGGCGTGCAGCTGTGCTGTCTTTACTTCTCCCGGAACTATTTTCATGGCTGCAAAATAACGCAGTAAACACCAAATGGCGGCAAAAAAATATCGCGATATGCTGGAAAGCACATCGCGATTGATTTGTTACCTATGTCCGCCCTATGACCGAAGACCTTTTGAGTTTCCGGTCAGTAGTAAAATTAGTATATGCGCTAAGGCTGCAAGAATAAAACTCAACTAAACGGGAAAAATGAGGTATGAAGAAGCGATAACCCAGCATGACTAAAAAAATAAAAAAGAATTTTGCAAAAGTGTACAATGCATTGGTTTCTTATGTATATTTGTCTTAGGTAAAATATAGAAAATGATCTTTTCATCTGAATTAATAAAGGGAACACTTAAAACAATAGTGCTGAAGCTGCTGACAGATAATGGTAAGATGTATGGCTATGAATTGACGCAAAAAGTAAAAGAGCTAAGCAGTGATAAAATACAAATAACAGAAGGTGCATTATACCCAACCCTACACGCGCTGGAGGCTGAAGGGCTGGTGACAACAGAAATAGAATACATAGGCAAGCGTATGCGTAAATATTACAAGCTGAGCCCCAGCGGGAAGGCTACTATGAAAGAAAGGATAAGTGAGTTTGCCGACTTTATGGATACCATGAAATTTTTGCTGGATATAAAAGTAAAGACAGCCTAATGTATTGCATCAGCGATGAGCAAGTAGCGTATATACTCAATGATATTAGACGTAATGGCATTGAGCTGGAGGACCTGCAGTTAAACCTCCTGGACCATATTTGCTGTATACTGGAGCAAGAGCTCAAAGAAGGTGATGACTTCGAGCGCTTCTATAAGCAGACAGTGCGACAGTTCTATAAAAATGAATTGCGCGAAATAGAAGAAGAGACCATCATATTGTTAACCTTTAAAAACTTTTATGCAATGAAGAAAGTAATGATAGCGAGCGGTATTTTTTCTGCTATTATGTTCATTATCGGCTCCATGTTTAAGTTGGGGCACATGCCAGGCACCATAGTATTTGTGTGGGCTGCCATCTTCAGTTTCAGTTTTGTATTTCTGCCGCTTGTATTTGTGCTGAAAGTGAAAGAAGCGAAAAGTTATAGTGAAAAATGGATAGTAAGCACAGGTACACTTACCGGCATACTTTATTGCTGCTCTGTATTGTTTGCCTTAGAGAACTGGCCGGGAAGAACTATGCTATGGCTTTCCACTGTGTGTGTATCCATCTTTTTATTTATACCGGTTTATTTTTTTACAGGCATTCGCCGGCCTGAGACTAAGATAAACACTATAATGAGCACCACACTGCTGGTAGCGGCAACCTGCCTGTTGTTTATGATGATAAGAATAAGACCTTAACGAACGTTAATGTGCAGGCTAAAGAAAGTACACTATTCTGCAAATAGAGAGGGGCTGATTCTTCAGCCCCTTAATTAATTATAGAATAATGCCTTGCTTAGAAATCCATGGGTATAGATACTCTTGTATGCTCCCATTCCAGGTCCAGGGAATGCTTGTTTACCTCTATATTGAATGTCTCCACTGTTTTATGTACATGCTTTGCAGGCACAGTAGCTTCCAGTACATTTTGGTTTTTCACTTTGTCATATCCAAAAGCGCCCCATTGGCCTAATTTGCTATTCAGGATAACTTCCCAGTTGTCCTGACCCGGAATAGTAAATAAGGTATAAGTGCCTGCGTCTATATGCTGACCTGCAAATGTGCCATCTTTCTTAAAGGTAATTTCAGTAGCCTCATTAGCACCTGTGCGCCATACCT
>JAFDXS010000545.1 GCA_018267795.1 Bacteroidota bacterium
GCAGCACCACTTCCGCCTACCGGAACGATCATCTTAGTCCCATTATCCTGCGAGCCGCCTAATACATAGTCTGAATTACTCTCCACCGCATTCCTGTAAAACTCTGTAATGCCCAATCCATCGCTTACCCTGTTAGACCATGCGCTGGCTGATGTTGGGTTAGTACTCATATATACGCCTCCATCATTACATTGATACAGGCAATGAGGCCTTAAAGGATTAAACGCCATGTAGTGCTTATCTGCATGCGCCGTTTCTATAACGGATGATATGTAATACCAAAAGGTTACCAGTGTCCAGTTACTACCACCATCACCCGAATACCATGTGTTTACGCCACCTATATACACGTTATTGCTATCTACAGGGCTAATAGCTATGCACAGGTCATACCAGCCCTGCCCACCGCAGCCCTTGCCATCCTTATCGTAACCCAGCAGATCGTAATCACAGCCACCTGTATATACTTCTCTGAAGGTACTGCCTGAATCAGAAGATGCATAAATGCCTTCCAGCCCATATTCATTCCCTGTCACGTTTGATGCCACTACTGCCTTTACTATTGCAGGGTTAGCAAGCGTCACTGCTATGCTCACTCTTTGCGCATCTGTAAAATTCGTTATTTGTGTCCAGCTATTACCGCCATTGGTTGACTTGTATATTTGCGGCACTAAAGTAGCACTACCCTGCCCGGCAGCATATAGCACATTCGTATCAGCAGGATTATATACTACCTCTTTAAAATCGCCATTCAGCCTGTTTATCCAGCTCGCACCACCGTTCATTGATTTATAAATACCATTGCTGGTTGCCAGTAACAGGCAATTAGTATCAAGCTTGTTTATTACTAAAGCATTGGTTAGCCTGTACTGGGATGAAGTCCAGGTTAAACCTGTTTTTTTCCATGTATTACCACCATCAAAAGATTTAAGTACACCTACGCTATAGTAGTTACCACCATCCCTGTCTCCCGTACACAGGTACACCGTTTTGGGGTTCAGCGGATTAAAGTCTATATCCGAAACACTTATTAAAGGCAGCTTATCGGTCATGCAGGTCCAGCTAAGGCCATTATTAGTTGTCTTCCATGCACCACCGGCTGGGCTACCTATCCAAAATGTATTCGAGTCCGTAGGATGGAAGGAAACAACATTTATACGTCCTATACCTGAATAGCCCCCTTGCGATGTATCAGGCCCTTCAAACGTCCATGCAGCCGAGCTGCCTGTTTTCTTGGAAAATTTGTCAATATCATTTTTCTGCTGGTACTTTTCCCATTCTTCCCAGGTCTTTGCAGGCGAAACAAGGTATCCATTTGCATCCAGGTGCTGCTTCCAGTACCATACCCAGCGGTTAAACTGGTAATCGGTACCTTCTTTTTCTACGCCTTTCTCTATTTCTTCCTCACGTTGGTCACCGTTATTCCTGTTATTATTCCTATAGTTTTCAATTACATCACTCAGGCGCACCGGACTGGTATTATGAACATTCATCCACGGCTGCGCTTCAGCACACAGCCCTATCAGCATAGAACTTATTACAAGTAGAAATCGCTTCATTATCATTTTAATATATGGCTCTAAATTAATCTAAATACATATCTCAATATCTATAGATTAGCTTCACCTTATTAAAAATGACAATATCCAAACATTAAACAAACTCTTATCTGACTTTATTTAGCCAATAATGCATTTCATTTTCTCATACCTGCTAATTATCTTTGCGCAAAATCTGTGACATTTCATGCCTAAAAGAATAAAACCAACCGGACGTCAGAAAATGTGGTTATTAATACATTTTATAGTGTTTACTATAGGTGTTATTATTATGTGGACTACCTATGATAAAGGTGTTAAAGGTTGGGCTTATCCATGGCCGGCATGGATTACTGCAGCATGGGGCTTATGGCTGTTAGGGCACGTATGTGTACTGTTCACTTCTTATGAAGACAAATACCTTGATAAATACAAGGCTGAAACACAACATTAATATCCCAATATATTTTATTGAAAACCCTCCCAATATAAGGGAGGGTTTTTTAATTTTATTCTTATCACTATTACAATCTCATTAATGGATACCCCAAGATATAAGCAGCTACAGGAAAAATATAACGCTCAAACAGATGAAAAAAGCCGTATCGATACGCTTATAGATATGGGTGTGGAGATAAGGAATTTTGATGTGGACCAGGCCTCAGAAATGGCTGATGAAATATTA
>JAFDXS010000546.1 GCA_018267795.1 Bacteroidota bacterium
CATTATTATGATTGACCAGTCTGATTAACTGTGAATTGCATTCCATTTTTAACTTTTACTTTTCCTCCAGGTGCTAAGATGCCTTCTGGTTTTTGGTTATCGCCTTTTTTATACTTCACTGAATAATTTCTTTCAGGATGCTGTGGAAAGTCTGGATATGCAATTGTGACAATTTCTTCGTATGTCATTTCTCCCTTATTTACCTGTTCTGCAGATCCATTGATAAAAATCGTAACTTCTTTTTCAACTTTATTGCTTTGGTTAGCACTTTCGTTTGGAATTATCTGATCCATGTTAGTTTATTATATATTATTAATAATTATTTATTTGTATAATTTTTTTATGTATACATCGGAATCAAATTATCCAAATTGTCTTTGGCCGTTTTGTCGCGGTCGGTCCTCAAGAATTCGCCCCCCGCACCTTTCACTATACTAACTGTCGCGCCAATAGTCCATGCTGGATAACTCCAGATTATTGTTTTAATTGTACAGCCTGCTTTAAGTAATCTTATTACTTCGGACTCAGACTTTTCCTCACCAAGGCTGACTGTGTCGCCATTATCTGTGTGTATAACAACATGTGTTATTTTACCGAAGCTATTTTTTTTTACGTGGGATATTAGAAAATCCGCCCATTTTGCCATTTTATACTCGTTTTGTTTATGAATAAATTTTACTTTTAAGATAACTTCACGTAAAGGTAAAATTTATTTCACTTATAAAACAAATTTTTTATTTTTTTATTTAAAAGGAAAAAGTGTATTAAATTGTGTTAACTATCTTATCTTGCATTTGATTTTCCTCCTTAACAAAATATTTTCAAACGATGGCACGTTTTATACGTAGAAATATCAAAGTTTAGTTATGCAATATTTAGGCATTAAAAAATAAAATATTTAACATATGGAGAGCAATATTAAAAGACACAATTTTCAGACTGAAGCACATTTTGAAAATGAATTTCAATCGGTTACCACGCAAAAGGGGCAGTTACTTTCAAAAAAAATAGAATCAGCAATAAAAGAAAGGCATTTTAATCGTCAACAGTTTGCGAACTTAATGGGTGTACAACCTTCTATTATTACAAAGTGGTTGAGTGGTAGCCATAATTTTACAGTTGAAACGCTATTTGAAATTGAAGACCGGTTGGGCATTAAATTAATCGCAATAGAAAAACCTGTTTACCGACAAATGAATTTTCATATGGTGGTTGGGTCGCAATCAACTCAACCACTTAATTCCTCTTTAGTTGAGGGTATGCTATCTACACATGTAACCTATTTTACAGGAAGCGTTAATAATTTTACCGATAATTGTACTGATAATTATAGGTTAACTGATTTTTTTAAGTTTGAGGATAAATAATGGCAAAACAGCATCAAGAAGAAAAAAGCAATGCCTATTCCTTTGTATTAAAGCGAATAGATTTAATTGAAAAATCACTTAATATATTTAATAGAAAAGAAAAAAAAATTGACTATGACTTTGGTATTGGTATTCAGATAATGCCAAATCCCACTGACAATCAGAGTTTCCATATTATGTCAGTAAAAATATTTCCAAAAGGTCAGGAAAGGGAAATTATTGCGACCTTCAGATTAGGATTTATTTTTGAAATATTTGATTTGGAAAATATTGCCATTACAAATGAAATTGGAATAACATTACCTGAAAACTTATTAAACTTACTGAATGCAGTAGCCATAGGAACAATGCGAGGAGTTATTTTTAGTGAACTGCGCGGAACACAAATTGACGATGCTATTCTTCCAGTTTTGGATCCTAGTAAGTTTCAACGAGAGGCTAATACTTAAATCAATAATTATACTGTGTTTATTATTAAAGCTCCTCTAATCCTCGTTTATAACGAGGATCCAAAGGGTTGGGCGTTTATAACGCCAGAGACAACAGGAGCAGTTAACGCAATCTAATAAAAGCTGCTCAGCCTGGCACCACAGTAGCACATTAGAGAATTGCCAAGATTGGTTTGTTGCTATTGGACTGATCCTGTAAATTCTGATTCAGACATTCATTTCTTTTCCGCAAAAGAAAATACAGAAACGCCGGGCACACACAACAAAAAACAGCTGCTAAAACGCAAAATCACTTTTAAAATTCCCTCAGGTTACAGCACTATATATACCCCGCACAAAATCAATCACGTAAAGCCGAAAAAAGTTTTATGGTACCGCACTAATTGCGGTACCATACCGCATTT
>JAFDXS010000547.1 GCA_018267795.1 Bacteroidota bacterium
CTGCGGTCACCATACTTTTGTTCTTTATAGATGATAACCCATGAGAAACCTGCTATAGGATAACCATCAGCAGCTTCAGTATTAGTAAGCGATACTTTAGCGTCAGCTGGGATCTGTATATTAGCAGCAGCGGTTACACTTTCAATGCTTGGATTGATGAAGTTGCCTGCTTTGTTCTGCATCTTAGCATACGGCATACTGTTCTGTATAGCATAGGCCAGTTCTATATAACCTATAGCACCGGGAGTTTGTTTGATAAGACCGGCAACACCTTCGTTACCTTTACCACCAAGACCTACTGGCCAGTTTACAGAAGAACCTTTACCTACTTTGCTTTCCCATTCAGGGCTTACTTTAGTAAGGTATGTAGTGAAGATATTAGATGTACCGCTACCATCCGAACGGTGAGCGATTACGATATCAGTAGCCGGTAATTTTACACCTTTGTTTATAGCAGCTATCTTAGCGTCATTCCATTTTTTAATGTTGCCCAGGAAGATATCAGCAAGAACTGATGGAGTCAGTTTCAGTGTATCTTTTACTTCAGGCAGGTTGTAGCTTATTACTACTGCACCGGCAGTGATAGGTATGTGTATTGCAGGAGCAGTCATTGCTGAATCCTGTTTGCCGTTCAGCGGAGCATCAGATGCACCGAAGTCAACTGTTTTGTTAGTCAACTGCAGGATACCGCCACCTGAACCTATAGACTGGTAGTTTACTTTCTGGCCATTCAGCTTATTGTACTCAGAAAACATTTTTGAGAACAATGGATTGTCGAAAGTGCTGCCTGCGCCCATTATAGTGTTATCGCCGCTGCCTGCTGTAGCTGTGCTGTCTGCAGATTTTGCATCGCCGTTGCCTGAGCCGCAGCTTGTAAGTGCTATACTGCCGGTTATTGCAAGCGCCAGGGTAGCTATACTTAAACTTTTAAATGCTTTCATATCTTATTTCAGTTGTTTGAGTTTTTACTGTTTTTATTATTTACCGTAGATGTAGTAGAATGTTAAGCGATAAACTACGTCAGTACCTTTAGAACCGCTGCCGTTAGGGTTCAGGCTATACTGGTTGCTTGACAGTGCGCAATCGTATGTGTTGATCCACATGTTAGGCATGATGTGTACATTCTTCATTGGCTTGTAGTCGAGACCGAAAGTGATGAACTGTTCTTTAGTAGTTGGTTCATACTGAGAAGTCAAAGCAGAGTAAGACTTGTAGAATGAATTGTCAGTTACAGCTTTCAGGTTCAGGCTAGGATTGTAGTTATCATAGCGAGCGAAGAAGCCAAGCTTATCTTTATATATGTTACCACGAACGAATGTAGAGATAGCCATTGATTTAGAAGTGAGGTAGTAAACTTTGTGGTCTGCACCTACAGCCTGTACATCACCCATCATTGTGTTCATGAATGCTTCTACACCTATAGTGAATTTTGCATCGTTCCAGGCAACGAATAATTTAGTCATGTTCCTGTCGCGGTGTAAACCTGACGGAGAAGCTGGTAATGCATAAGTAGTAGTACCACCTGTAGTAGTTGCTACTTCATTCTGGCCATTTACTATTGGATTCCAGTTCATGCGCTGGTAATCCTGGTAAAGATCTACTACGAGGCGTTTCTTGAAGAACTTAGCGTAAACATCACCATAGAACCATTTAAACATATCATTTTCAGGTTTGTCGCCCTGGCCGTTAGCAATCATTACATCGTAACCATATTTACCATCGTTGTCAAACCAGCCCTGTAATGCAACACCCAGGTCATAAGAACCGGTGCGGCGAATATCAGTAACTGTTCTTTCTATAGAGCGGTAAGACCATACTTCTTCCGAAGTCTGTGTATTTCTTGCATACTCTTTCAGTGCAGAACCTTGTGCGAATGTTGGGGTAGGAGACTGACCAATTACCAGATCAGAGTTTTTGAATATGTTTTTCCAACGAAGGTTAGCTAATTTCAGGTATGGAGTGAACTTACCGTTTGTTAAGATATCACCATTACCCTGGCCCAGAGAACCTGATGCGAAATCATCTTCAGCAGCCAAAAGGAATTCAGCAACGAATTTTCTGCTTATTTCATAATTATAGCCCAGGTAAATACGACGGAACTGGAATTCATTCGTATTTGCAGGCACCTTGGTGTATTGGTTTGAGCCACCGCGGCCACCATTCACTACATCCGCATTGCCTTTATAAGCGGCATCGCCAAAGGCATAACCCCA
>JAFDXS010000548.1 GCA_018267795.1 Bacteroidota bacterium
ATGAAAGTAGCAAAGAAAAAGCCGACTTTTTTCAAAGCTCCGCATGAAAAAAGATAGCTCTACGCAGGTTACGCTGTTCGCTTATCGGCAGCATGCGCTGAAATTATTGCCGCTGTTGGGAACTATTGGACTTTAGTATGCGTGGGAACTTTTGTGCTGCTATTTTTTGTTCTTCTGTCGTTTCTCCGGCAACAATTAAGGCGCGATCATAGGCTGAGTTGCAGCACGCTTATCGACTTGCCATTTGATTAATTATGTCTGTGCTGAATACAGTCCCAGAGTGAAAGTTGTGCAGCATAATTTTTGTCATTTTGATAAAGTCATGTGTATGATATTTACCGGACGCCCTTTGACCAATTCATAGTTTGCCGGTTCGACAATGGGATAATAACCTGAATGGGCCCATATTTCGAGGTAAGATACAAGACCGTTGCTGATGCAAATCATTGCAGTAGCACCATGTTCTAAATCAGGAGATTCAATGGTTAAATCACCAACTATTAGCGATTTGTAAGGAAGTTGATACCTGTGAATATCAGGACAATAATCGAAATCTACGAATAGGCCGCAACCAGTATATTCATAGAAAATATCTGTAAGGCAGTTTAATTGTTGCTTCGCTATAGGTATATCTAATTCGGGTAAATCTTCAAAAAGGTAGTCCATTATATTCCGGACGAATCTAGAGCTTATCATGGTATAGTAAATATAGGGCTAATCTGTTTTACTTAGTCATTTTAAGATGTCTCAGTTGTGTTCTGCTGTTTTGTTTATCTCGTAGTGCAGTTCAACAATTCCGTTTTTGTAGGCTGTTACGTTTTTAAGATGCAGGGGGTGTTCTTGTCCTATGTGGTCGAAGAATTGTTTGCCGGCTCCTAAAATAATTGGCATTACTGAGAGGCGTATCCCGGTGGCCAGGTTCGAGCAAATGGCTTCTTTAGCAAGGGTTGGGCCGCCGACTAACCAGACGTTTTTATAGTTTGGTTTCAATCGTTCGTTTACGAGCTTTTCCAGATCTCCGGAATAGAATTCAATATTGGGTTTGAGGGCTTGCAGGTTTCTGTGTGTTAAAACAATGGTCGGTACATCGCCGTATGCCCAGCCGTACTGCTTTGAGAGTTCTAATGCATGTTCGTATGTTCGGGAACCCATTATATAGCAATCGATGGTTTTTAAAAAATCTTCTGTTTGCTGTGGTGTAAGGGTGGCGCCCTGTTCGTAAACATCAGTCGTATCAAACCATGATGTACTATTGTCTTCTTTGGCAATAATGCCGTCGAGACTGGAAACCATGTGAATGGTTAGTGTGAAAGTGTCCGTGATCATAAGTAGTGATTGGATTGAGCTATCCGGCGATCACTAAAATACGAAAAGTGGTTGAAGGTTTGTTTTGAGGATTAAGTATCCGGTGCAATGCAGTTAAAGGGTTCCTGTTGTTGAGGTGGGTGAATGGTGTACAGGAAACTTACAGGCGTTGGCGATGGGGCAAAGGAGATGGGCTTCGTGATGCAGTTCATTGGCTTTATCGAGCATAGAGGTATCGCTCACTACTACCTGCGGGTTTAGTGCGGCTTGTGTGATGGCGACTTTGCCTTCGTCTGAAATTTCCGTGGTAATAACAGGTTTGTCTGAGTAGGCAATAACATTCACTTTGTTTAGGGCACAGAGGTATAAATAAATTACCATGTGGCAATTTGATAATGAGGCTATCAAAAGTTCTTCCGGACTGTATTTCTCTTGCTCGCCACCGAAGATGGCAGGCGTTGAGCATAATATAGTTGCTTTGTGATCGTGCGAAATGCTGTGTGCGGGTTTATAGGCGTTTAGCTTCATCGTTCCGCTGCCTGTATTGCCTGTCCATTGCAGATTTAGATCGTATGTGTGTTTCGTTGACATTCCGGTATGTTTAATGAATTGATCTTTTGTTTAGTTACTGAATCAAAAGTAGATATACCGGCAGGCAAGGGATTGCTTAAAAAGGATTATTTCTAACCAAATAGGGAGTTGTGCCAAATTGCTTTTTAAAGGCATTATTAAAATGCCGGGATATAGGAGAGGTCTTTTCGTATCTATAGTCACAAATGCTTAAAATGGGGTTGCGTGCGTCCTGCGTGTGTTTTTACTTTTCTTATTGCGTGCCCGGCATGATCCTACTTTCTTTTTGTTTCGGCAAAAATGAAAGTAGCAAAGAAAAAGCCGACTT
>JAFDXS010000549.1 GCA_018267795.1 Bacteroidota bacterium
CGCGGCCATGTAATGCGCAAAACAGACCATCACAAAGCAATAGAGCAAAACCCGGATGTATTGATACTATTCCAGGGGCCGCATTGCTATGTAAGCTCCAGCTGGTACACAGAAAAAGGAGGCGCTACCTGGAATTATCAAACTGTGCATGCAAGAGGCAAAGTGAACATACTAAGCGATGCTGAAACAATAAAACTACTGGATGAGCTTACAGCAAAATATGAAGCTGCCCAGGAAAATCCTCTTTTAATAAACGATATGCCCGATGGATATGTAGATAGCCTTATAAAAGCGATTGCAGGCTTTGAGATAAAGCTCACAGACATATACCCTATCTTCAAGCTAAGTCAGAATCAAAACGACGTAAGCTATGCTAATGTCATAAAGCACCTTCTTGCATCTGATGATGTCAATGCGCATAAAATAGCAGACGAGATGAAGAAAAGACGGCCGGATTTGGTCTAATGAATAGAATAAACAACAAAGGCTGCTCATTAAGAGCAGCCTTTGTCTTTATTATTATTTCTTTACTTATTAATTAGCAGCTACCGCTTCTTTATTCAGCACCTGAGCCATAGTAATGCCTATGTTAGCTGGGCTGTCCACAACGTGTATACCGCATTCGCGCATTATTTTCATTTTAGCGGCAGCTGTATCATCAGCACCACCTATTATAGCACCTGCATGGCCCATACGGCGGCCCGGAGGCGCTGTCTGACCGGCTATAAAGCCTACCACAGGTTTGCGCATGTTGCTTTTCAGCCAGTTGGCCGCTTCAGCTTCCATGTTACCACCTATTTCACCTATCATTATTATACCGTCTGTTTCAGGATCATTCATCAGCAGCTCTACTGCTTCTTTGGTAGTAGTGCCAATGATCGGGTCACCACCTATACCTATAGCTGTAGAAATACCAAGACCTGCTTTTACCACCTGGTCAGCTGCTTCATAAGTAAGCGTACCTGATTTTGAAACCACACCTATACGGCCCGGAGTAAATACGAAGCCCGGCATGATACCTACTTTAGCCTCACCCGCAGTGATAACACCCGGACAGTTAGGGCCTATCAGGCGGCAATCTCTTCCTTTTATATAATCGCGTGCTTTCACCATGTCCTGCACAGGTATACCTTCTGTTATACAGATGATCACTTTCACACCTGCATCAGCTGCTTCCATTATAGCATCAGCTGCAAAAGCCGGCGGTACAAATATGATAGATACATCAGCGCCTGTAGCAGTCACTGCGTCCTGCACGGTATTGAATACCGGGCGGTCCAGGTGTTTGGTACCACCTTTCGCCGGTGTTACACCACCTACTACATTAGTACCATATTCTATCATCTGGCTTGCATGGAAAGTACCTTCTGTACCGGTAAAGCCCTGTACTATAACCTTTGAGTTCTTATTGACTAAAACAGCCATTATATAATAAGTTGATTGATCTGAATAGCCGGAAACATGGGCTTCCAACTTTTTAACGCGGCAAAATTAAGGTAATTGTAACCAAAAGCAAACAGCTAATGACAAATTGATGATACTTAATGCCCAACCTTTTTAAAAAACAGGAAGTCTTATTAATCAGAAGTCCAAAACAGAGCTATACATCATTAATATATAGCGTTTGCTACGCTAATGTAAAGAGTTGTAATGGGTAATCAATTCTAAATTTCGAAGGCCGGTTTCCACTGGCCTTTTCTTTTTCTTCAAATTACGCAAAAAAATATCCGGCTATTTTTTAACCATTTCATAAAGTCTCGCGTCAATATAGCTACAAGTAGTTAACATAAATTGAAGATGGAAGCCGGTGTCTACCGGCTTCATTTACCGGTAACCCCTATCGGAAAACTAAGAAAAGCTATATTCCTATCAGATCCTATCAAAAAACGGCTTCGGGCCGTTTTTTTATCTATACCTGGAATACCCCCACCTTAAACTCCTGATCTACAGGAGCATGGTTAGCTGCCGCAATACCTTCTGATATCACACGTCTTGTATCCACGGGGTCTATTATATCATCTACCCACAGGCGGGCTGCCGCATAGTAGGCTGTTGTCTGGCTTGCGTAGCGATCAGTTATTTCTTTTAGTAAAGCTTTTTCTTTTTCAGTCTCTATGGTTTCGCCTTTCGCCTTCAGCGATGCCACCTGTATCTGCAATATGGTCTTTGCAGCTTGCTCGCCACCCATTACAGCTATACGCG
>JAFDXS010000054.1 GCA_018267795.1 Bacteroidota bacterium
GGCACCAATGAGATCAATAGGCTGCTGATACTGGACATGTACCTGAAGCGCGGCATGAAGGGGCGCATAAACCTGATGGGGCCTGCTATGGGCATACAAAAGGAGCTGACCAGCATACCCGACTTTAGTGAAAGCGATGCACCGTTTGCAGCGGAGTATAAAGCTATAGAGAACTTCAAAAAAGCGATACTGATGTGTGCGGGCGCTGCTGCGCAGAAGCTGATGATGAAGCTGGAAGGCGAACAGGAAGTGCTGATGAATGTGGCCGATATGGTGCTGGACACCTTCCAGGCGGAAAGCATGCTGCTGCGTGCTATAAAGATGCAGGAAAGCAATAATGAAAATGCCGGCCTGGCACTGGATGCTGTGCATACTTTTATAGCCGATGCTGCTGACCGCATAAACCATGCGGGTAAGAATGCCATTAATGCCTTTGCTGATGGCGACGAGCAACGCATGATGCTGATGGGCTTAAAACGCTTTACCAGGACAGATAATTTTAATACCAAAGATGCCCGCAGGCGTATAACTGCCAAACTGCTGGAACAACAGGCTTATTTCTTTTAGTGGATATCTTCTCATAATAACGGATGGGCTGGTAATTGTTGCCAGCCCATCTTTATTTAGGCGAACTGGCAGGTATAATTCTGAGAAAAAATTCGTGATTTTGCGATTTTTGCCTGTATGCATTTGCCAGCTTAGGTTTCAGCGGATTGGAGCAGGGTATAAATGGGTATAAAGGGTATAAACTCAATTCAAAATTAAAAAGTCAAAATTTAGAATTGCTTTCCCCGCGGATGTTCGCAGATACATGGATTCTATGTTCGCTGAATGGGCAAATGTGACATTTGGTGGAAAATTTTTCTTTGGGACATTTTCCGAATGAAATGCTTTGAAAGGCTTGCTGTAACTGTGTTATGATATTTTTATCAAAAGTAACATTACTGGGCAAAAGTACGCAAAAAGGTTACAAAATGTCGCATTTACAATTAGCCAATGTGATAATAAGCGGATTGTTTCGATAAGGGTTTACAGTATGTCAAAGAGCGTTGCTAATCAGTTGATGCTATGAGCTGATTAGCTAAATGGCAAGGTACTATTGTGAAGGGGCGAGTTCCAAATAAACTTGTCCACATTTTTGGCTGTCTGAATCAGAATTTACAGAATTAATGAATGAACAGGATGATAATTATCTAAATTAAGAGTTAGGAATTAACTAATCACCTGCACGATTACAACGCAATCATAGGCTAAACATTAGTGTACTCATTGTCGTTTCTCTACTTTATTTGAAAATAGGTCTGAAGAACAAATTAAACTTCCAAAAGAAATGAAGAACTATTGCAGAAAGAAAATAAAAAAGAGGAATAATCAGAAGCTTAACCAACGCGAGCCATAGGGTTTCCTATTGGAAGACCTTTGAAGAATGAAAATCTACCATTGTTCTAAAATATTGCTTTGATTTAAATTTAGAAGGGTCTTTGACAAAGACCCTTCGTAAAACAGAAAGACATTTTTATAAAACGGAGTTAGACTATAGCGTTCCCGTTGAAAAATACTTAAGCTAGCACATTATAGTTTTATTATGTAATAAACATACGCGTTTTTAGGGCGAGTTTCGGTTGTGGTACCAGCATCTTCTGTAACAAAATGAAAACTATCCTTTCCAATGTTCGATGGGGCTCCATTAATATCATGTGTTAACCACTGCTCATAACCATTGCCTACCTGATCTGATCGACTTATATTGTGATGGTGTCTCGCAAAAGCATCTGGTTGTTTGGAACCAACAGCATTTCCGCCATTACCTGAGCTATTCAGGTCAGGTCTTGATTTAGTTCTCATGTTAACATCAGGATCCGTATCCGCTCCCTCAACTACACCACGTAAAAACAAACCACGTAAATCTGGAACAGCAAATTTATTCCCTCCATCTCCACCCCAACTAGTACCAATAGCATTGAATAGACGCTGATATTTAACATCTGTTCTGTCGTAAAGTCTGCCATCACAGACTAGCCAGCCCTCAACTTCAATGTGTTTCAGGCTTTCCCAAGTACCGCCATACGCTATAATAGTTCCAGGTATTTGTGCAATAATATTGCTATACAACAATAGTAAAGTAACTATTGTAAAAATTACCTTTTTCATGACTTTTTTTTAAAAAAATTGCCTACTCTAATCCCTTTTCGGCTACCGGGTGATTACTTTGCTAATGGCAATTTTTATGGGTTAATTAATTTTTTGAATTGCAAATTGAGTCAAGCAATTCAACCAATATCTGCACAAACTTTCCTGCAACAGGAATATTTTCGAGGAGAATAATAAACCTTCTTATTTTTCCCCAAATAGTACAAATTTTCTCTTTTATATCAGCTGTAGTCGCATTAGGGGATACTAATACATTTTTAGATGTTTGCATTTCTGTTTTGATTTGCTCGAAATCAAATGATGCCATTTCTTTTTCGATTGTGCTGAATTCAATGTTTTTCATATAGATTAGTTTTCGCCTACTCTAGATCCCGTTTTCGGCTTCCCGGGTAAAATTATGCGGCAAACCTAGAAGCATAGTTTAAAAAATAAAATATGAAAAACAATAAAAATCAGACAGGTTTTATCCTAAATGAATGATAGAAAAATCCTATTTTTTTGCTAAATAGACTTGTTTTTAGCTGAATGAATAATTTTGTTTATACAAAAACAAAATATACTATGGAATTCAAAAAACTTAATTTCAAAGAAGTCTCCGAGCAAAAAGTTGTGGAGTTCAATTTCAAAATTTTCACCGGTGTGAACATGCTTGGTGCAAAAGTTAATGGACAAGAAATTATCGATATGGCCACAGCGTATGTAAATCGATTGAAGACAATAAAAAATATTGATCTTTCCCTAGAAAATGTAGGTCTTATATTAGATATGCGATCTCTTCAGCAAACTACGGGAATGCAAATCAATAACCAGACTTTTGATGATGCAATATGCATTTACGGACTGGTTGAAAGTATAAATAAGGCTACGATTATTATGTTACCCCGATCAAATGGTAGCTTTGTCACAGATCCAGATGATATGACCCAATATATAGCTTATGAAACATGGGATCCATATTTTCTGACAGCTAATGCTGCTACGCCAGCCGCCTTAGCAGCACTTTTTATAAAGTCGGCAAAAAAACAATAGCTTATAAGACTAGATAATATCTTTATCTAGTCTTATGTTCTATTTATATATCATATTGATGTTTTGTTCGGCTATGGTTTTTATAACTAACCGAAAAAAATTGCCGGTATCATTCTGGTATTTAGAAATTCTTTTATGTCTCACAATTCCTAAAGAACTATTTACTCATTCACTACATATTAATGGGAAAGATAATTATCTATACATATATAATCATATTTTTCAGACAGCTGAAATTGTAATAATATCTCTGCTATATTATCATACTTATTCTATCAAATCAAATAAAAAAATAGTGGAAATATGCCTTTTATCATACTTGCCAATATCTTTCTATCTGCTTTTTTTTTATGAAATACCTCATGCAGGAAAAAATAACATCAATTATAATTTGCTGATAGAAGGGTTTTTATTTGTCATTTATTCACTATTTTATTTATCTGAACTATTTATATACCCAATTAATGGTGATTTATGGAAATTATCTTTTTTTTGGATTAATATGGGTGTATTATTCTATTATGCCGGAAGCTTTTTCCAACTACCGATCTATTACTATTTTTTTAAGAAAGATCCAATCCTTGCCAAACAACTAAACTTAATCAATCATATCTTAAACTATTTTCTTTATTTGTTTTTTATAATTGGCTTTTCATGCAAGGAGAACAAAGCATAACCATAATGATAATAGCAGGTTGTATGCTTTTTCTCATTATGGGGATATTTATTGTCATAGTCTTATTGATTTACCAAAGACGGCATTATAATTATTTAAAGGAAAAAGAAGAATTGAATGCTGAGTTTGCTCAGACTTTATTGCAAGCGCAAATTGAAATACAAGAACAAACATTGATATATGTTAGCAGGGAAATACATGATAATTTAGGTTATACAGCTGCGCTCGTAAAAATGAATTTATTTACTCTTGGTACAACAATGTCATCTGTAGCTGACAAGAAAATTAACAATATAATTGAGCTCGTCCGGAAACTTAACGTAGATCTAAAGACTTTGTCTGTAAACCTAGGCCAGGATCATGTTATGCAAAAGGGGTTAATAAAAGCCGTAGAAACTGACATAGCAAACCTGAATGACACAGGCATATTTGAAGTAAATTTTGAAGTTTCAGATAATTTTCCGGAGATAACAAAAAAGAAAACATTAATTCTATATAGAATGCTACAGGAAATTTTTAATAACATTATAAAGCATAGTAAGGCTACAAAAATTGGTATTAATTTTTATCATGACGAGGGAAAAAACATATTAAAAATAAATGACAATGGTAAAGGGTTTGACATTGAAGTAGCTCAAAATAATTTTAATGGCGCCGGTCTGGTTAATTTAAAAAATAGGGCAAAATTTATTGATGCCACTATTGAAATAAAAAGTATTGAAGGACAAGGAACAACAGTTATTATAGAATTATTTAACCCTTAAAACAGAAGACATGCAAACTCCATTTATTAAAGTTGCTTTGGTAGATGATCATCAATTGTTCAGAAAGGGATTGGTAAGCCTAATTAAACTTAGTACAAACGATACAGTATCCATATTGTTTGAAGCAGGTAATGGTAACGAGCTAAGAAAAAAATTAGATGCAGATGTACAACCTGATATTATCATTATGGATATCAATATGCCTGAAATGGACGGTTTTCAAAGTGTAATTTGGCTAAAAGAACACTTTCCATTTATAAAGGTGCTTATAGTAAGCATGATTAACAAGGAAGAAAGCATATTAAAGATGCTGAAACTTGGCGTTAAAGGATATTTAAGTAAAGACGTAGAGCCAAAAGAGCTGGCTGAAGCACTAAATTCAATTGCAAATAAAGGATACTACTATACTGACTTTATTACTGGAAAGCTTATACATTCTTTAAATAATGAGCATATTAACACCTCGGATACATTAGTCGATGAACTTAGTGAACGAGAAAGAGAATTTTTAAAATTGACATGTACTGATCTTACATATAATGAGATGGCTACTAAATTATACGTAAGTCCTAAGACTATAGACGGTTGCAGAGCTGTGCTTTTCGAACGTCTTGGAGTAAAAAACCGTGTAGGGCTTGCTTTATTTGCAGTGAAGCATAAATTAGTTGAGCTTTAATTTCATAGTTGCTATTAAATATGTGTATACCTTTAAAGGTAATTAATTACTATATGACGAGATCACGAGATCGGATTCGCCCATTGATCCTTCACTTAATGCCTACGCATCGCGCCATTCTTTGCCAGTCATGTTGATGAAGACGTCTTCGAGGTTGGCGCCCTTTACTTCTTTTTTTCGCTGGAAACCTGTGGCGAGTAGCTTATCGATGAGTCCGTCGGGGGTGTCTATTGCTATTATTTCGCCGCTGTCAACGATTGCCACGCGTTCGCATAGTTCTTCGGCTTCGTCCATGTAGTGCGTGGTGAGGACTACAGTGGCACCACGCTCGCGCAGCTGCTTTATGAGGTCCCAGAGATTGCGACGGGCCTGAGGGTCAAGGCCTGTGGTTGGCTCATCGAGGAATATAATTTTGGGCTCATTGATGAGCGTGGTGGCAATGGAAAAGCGCTGTTTCTGACCGCCGGATAATTCCTTATACTTGTTCTTTGCTTTTTCCCTAAGGTTAACGGTATCGAGCAAAGCCATAGGATCGACCGAGCGATTATACAGACCTGCAAAAAGCTCTATGATCTGCCTGAGGTTGAGATTAGGATAGTAGCCGGCTGCCTGCAGTTGCACACCGATGATATTCTTAATAGCCTGTGGCTCTTTGTCGAGGTTCATGCCATCCACCCAAATTTCGCCACTGGTCTTATCACGTAATGTTTCAATAATCTCGAGCGTGGTGGTTTTGCCTGCACCGTTAGGGCCTAACAAACCAAATATCTCACCTTCCATTACCTCGAAGCTTATGCCTTTTACGGCTGTAAACTCATCGTATTTCTTTACCAGGTTACTAACTTTTATTATCGCCTCTGCCATAAGAATAATCTAATAATGCTGCAATTTAAGCAATGAATGTATTAAGCAAGGAAACTTACTTTTCTATTAAAAAACAACTTCTATGCAGCCTGCCCTGGAAATCGAAAGGTGTGGTGATGCCGGTGATGTCCTTCACATTGACGGCCGGGATGTTATCGCGGTCTAATACAAAATTGCGATAGTTGTTGCTGAAATATATGCGGCCGCTATCTGTACAGGCACGCAGCAGCTTTTTTAACAACACCACATGATCGCGCTGCACATCGAAAGTGTCCTCCATTCGCTTGCTGTTGGAAAAGGTAGGCGGATCGCAGACGATGATATCGTAAAAGTCTTTGGGCATATCGTTATTTATCCACTCCATCACGTCAGCATGTATAAACTGGTGTTTTTTATCGTCATACAGTTTATTGTACTGCATGTTGCGCTTGGCCCAGTTGAGGTAGGTTTTAGACAGATCGACCGATGTAACGATAGAGGCCCCACCCTTAGCCGCATACACGCTGAAAGAACCAGTATAGCAAAAAAGATTGAGCACCCGCATGTCCTTTGCCTCATCCCGCACCAGGCCGCGGGTGATGCGGTGGTCGAGGAACAGGCCTGTGTCCAGGTAATCAGTAAGATTGATAATGAAATGCAGACCAGCCTCCGGGACAATGCGCTCGACCTTTTGCTCAGCAAATTTCTCATATTGACCCTGACGACCGGCCTTGCGCTGCCTTTCCTTCATAAAAATGACATCCTCACTTATTTCAAGCACAGTGGCAATCACCTTTCTGCAAGCCTGCAACCATTCAGCATGCTCCTCATCCTCCATGCCGTGACGGCGCTTGTATTCGGCAGCATGCACTACCCCATCATACCATTCGATAGCAAAAGGGAATTCCGGCAAATCATGATCGTAAAAGCGATAACAGGCTACCTCCTGCCTGCGGGCCAGCTTGCTGTAATGCTTGTACACCTTGCGCAAGCGGTTCTCGAACATCAGGAGCTTTTCTTCGGTATTCAATATGAAATGAAATTAAACTTCAAAAATACATAAATCGGCGAGGCCTGGTTATGGAGAAAATATTATTCCAATATAAAGACATTGTTAATTATCAAAATTATATAAACAAACATTTGTTATTATACGGTTTTGTTTAATACTTTTGCAGGCGATTTAAAAGCCCAATGGCTAAAAAATTTCATACCGTTGTTATCCTTTTTTTCTTACTGGTAGTTGTTTCCTTCTCATCTTTTGGAAACGGCAGAACGGTGCCCCCATTAAATGGATATATACTGCAAGACAGTACCATGATAATATCGCAAATGGAAATGGAGATAACACCTTCAAAAGCGGTATCCTTCTACAATAAAGGAAAGTTTCCCTTAAAGAATAAATTTATTATACGAATAAAAGCCCTGAATGATTATAGTACCGGCCTGGGATTACCTGCCGTAATGCCGCCGATATTCTTTTCTTCTGTATTTTTCTCTACACACTATTTTACACTTTATCGTTCTCATATCAGTGCAATTCTGAACAGTTTTTACCTGCTCAGAGGCCCTCCTGCGTCTATAGCATAAAATGCACTATTGCATTATGTTATTTTTATAGACATTTACAATACTCCTTTAAGGTTTTATACATTAATTTATGACGCAATTCAAAAGTATGCGCCTTATAAAAGGCCTACGTTTTGGGATAATATGCATCTTAATTCATATATCTCAAACCTGTGCCGCACAGACGTTAAATCTTTACGACGCAGTAAACAGAACAATAACGAATTATCCCCTTTTACAAGAACGCCAGGCCGAAGTAGCCGCAGGGAAGGCCCATATAAATACGGTAGAGGGAGATCGCTTGCCATCATTAAAACTTCATGACCAGGTAAATGTGGGTACCGCCAATAGTGAAGTAGGGTCCTTTTTCCCGATGGGTGTAGTAGTACCTACAGCCGGTGCTATACGCCCTGAAAATGTAAGTACAGCAGCAAGCGGTAATATTGCACTTTCCCTATTGGAATGGCAGTTTTATACCTTTGGCTTTTATAATGCAGAAAAGAAGCAAGCAGAAGCATCGCTTGCTGTAAACCAGGCACGATATAACAGTGATAAATATTTGCTGACCGAAAATATCGTTTCCCTTTATTTAGACTGGCTTAAAAAGTACCGCCTACTACAAATAGAAAATGAAAACCTATCGCGGGAAAAGGCGGTGCTGGACGCTATAACTGCAAACGTGCGCAGCGGCCTGAAACCAGGTGTGGACAGCAGTACTGCCAATGCAGAGTATGCGAGAAATTATATTACCTATCTGCAAGTGCAGAATGCCTATAGTACAGACCAGATAGCAATAGCTAATTATACTGCTACAGATACTGCCCAGGTGAAACCTGATACCAGCATTTTTGCAGGCAATACACTGCAAAGATTACTGGATGTACAACCCAGCGACAGTATAACACTTGCACATCCATTATTAGACTACTACCAGAAGCAATACGAACTGCAACTGGCTAATAATAAAGCAACAGGAAAAAAATATCTTCCACGCGTATCGCTGGAAGGAGCTGCATGGATGCGCGGGTCAAGCATTTCGCCGCAAGATGTCTATTCTTCTAACCTGGCTGATGGTCTTACCTACAGCAGGTATAACTACCTGGCAGGGCTGGCTGTAACTTATAATCTATTTGACCTGAAACGCCGTCATGACGAATTGGTTGAAGGCCGTTATAATGCTATGGCCCTGAAGAACGAATTGCAGACGCAGCAAATAGACTTAACTAAACTATCGCAACAGGCTAATATGTCTTATACCAATACCGTGCAAAGGCTAAACGCCCTGCCCGTACAGCTAAGGTCTGCACAGCAGGCCTATCAGCAGCAGGTAGCGTTGTATAAAGCGGGGCTTAACACCCTTATAGATGTGACCAATGCGCTGTATGTGCTAAAGCAGACAGAAACAGATATGGTACTAACGCAGGACGACTTGCTGCAACTGCTATATATGCGAGCCGGACTAAGTAACCAACTGGACCTTTTCTTACAACACTTTAAACAATAATTTATGAGCTTAGTATCAGGCTCGCTGAAAAGGCCAATAACTGTACTGGTAATAGTCAGTGCATTCTTTATGAGCTCTTTTCTGGCGATCAAATCTATACCAATAGATATATTCCCAAAACTCAACCTTCCTACTATATATGTAATAGAACCCTATGGTGGTATGACACCACAGCAAATGGAAGGCTTTTTTGCAACGAGGCTACAGGATCAGTTCCTTTATGTGAGCGGTATAAAAAACATTACCAGCCGCAACATACAAGGCATCAGTATCCTGAAGCTTACGTTCTTTGATAATACCGACATGGCGGAGGCATCAGCCCAGGTAGCGCTGCAGCTAAACAGGGCCATGAGTTTCTTTCCGCCCGGTGCGCTACCGCCACAGGTAGTGCGCTTCGATGCGTCTTCATTGCCAGTGGGCTCACTTGTTTTCAGCAGTAAGAGCAGGACTCTGGATGAAATAAATGACCTTGCCTCAACCCGCATACGTCCGCTATTCTCTACAGTACCGGGGCTTTCTGCTCCACCACCGATAGGCTCTAACCTACGTACGGTGATAGTGAACATTGATCCTGATAAATTAAGAAGCTTTAACCTTACGCCGGATGAAGTAGTAGAAGCTGTAGCTAAAAATAATGCGATTTCGCCATCGGGCAATATTCGTATTGGAAATACCATGTTCATG
>JAFDXS010000550.1 GCA_018267795.1 Bacteroidota bacterium
GTTAAGCAATTTTAAAAGGCTCGTTAAGCAATGCAATTTGTTTTGCAGCGGCTTTTCACAGCTGCATCTTTGTATCATCAATTATGAAACAAGCAATACCTGCACAAACCCATTATATGCACAAACAGTTTGTTTCCGCACAACGAAAAACCGAGATTATTAAAAAGATTACGTTATTCATAGCTATCCTTTCCTGCATCTATATAGCAGTAAATTTTTAGTCTATTTATCGCTCTCTCTTATCCTCTATATGTAACAGAAGGGCCCTTTCCAGGGTCCTTAATTTTTTTGTAAAAACGAAGAAGGATAACAGCTAATGTTATCCTTCTTTCTATTAAATGTATTAATAGGTATTGGCTATTACTTTTTCTGCTGCTGCTTCATGCGCTCTGCGTTGGCTTTTTGTAGCTCTTCCATCTTCTGCGCCCATTTGCTTTGTACTACGGGTTTGCTCCTGTTTTCCTGCATCTGCGCATGGATAGCTTTCTCATTAATGAAATACTTCTGTATAATGAACTGCTGCAGTATGCTAAGGGTATTAGAGAAGAAATAGTAGAAGGTAAGGGCCGCTGCCATTTTGTTGAACATGCCAAGGAACACAAATGGGAATATGAAAGGCATGTACTTCATAGCAGGGTTGTTCGGATCGCTGGCAGTCATGTTGCGGTTGTAGAGCGCAAGGAATAAGCTGGAAGCAGTCATTAATAGTGTGAACAAGCTGATGTGATCGCCAAAGAATGGTATAGTAAATGGCAAATGTGCAATGCTATCATAAACTGAAAGGTCCGGCGCCCAAAGGAAACTCTTCTGGCGGAACTCTATCATAGATGGGAACAGGTAATACAATGCCAACAATATAGGCATCTGGAAAAGGGTAGGCAAACAACCGCCTAATGGATTAACGCCGGCACTTCTCCAAAGTTTCATTTGCTCAGTACCAAATTTCTGCTGATCATCGCCATACTTTGCACGCAGTTCGTCCAGCTCAGGCTTCAGTACTCTCATCTTCGCTGCAGACAGATAACTCTTGTATGTAAAGAATGAAAGTACCAGGCGTATCATAACTGTAAGGAGTATGATGATAAGGCCGTAATTGCTAATGAAGCTGGTAAAGAAGAAGAAGATATTAAGCAACAGGTATTTGTTGATATACTTTACAAATGCCATGATACCTACGCCCATAGGCACCATATCTTCCATATCCATCTTGTAAGAGCGGAGTATGCGGTAGTCATTAGGGCCTATGTACCAGTTAAACGCTGCTGTATTTACAACTGCCTTTACTGGCGCTTCGAGGCTTGTTTTATTCAGTACAGTTACGGTAGAGTCGGTTACTTTAGGGTTAGCTATAACATCTACCTTGCTAAAGCCATCGTCAGATACCAGTATTGAGTTGAAATATTGTTTGCGCAGGCCTACCCACTTTGTAGTTTCGCTCAGGCTTTTCTTCTCATCACCGCGGGCAGTGAAGTAATCATGGTCACCGTTCTTATATTGGTAGTACACCTGGGTGTACATGCGCTCTGAGTTAATGTCTTTTTCGGTATGCAGGGCCATTGTCTGCAAGGTTAGCGGCAGGGCGGCAGCCGTCATACCGGTAAGGTGAACGCTGCACTGCATCATATAGTTGTCAGCAGGTAAAGTATAGATGATATCTACTTTTTTACCTGAGCCCATGTCTGCAGTGAAATCAATGGTTTTATTACCATTAGGTTCATCCTTTATTACAGGGGTAAAGTAAAGGTCTGCAGTAGAACGGCCATTATCTGTAGGTAAAATAACGCTAAGCTGGTTGCCTGTACCTTTAAAAAGATATAAAGGCTTCTGGTCGAAGGTTTTATAGTCTTTTATTTCAGCACTTACCGGGTATGCGCCCTTTGTAGTGAACTCAAGCGCCAGTTTTTTGCTCTCTACCTTTATTGTTTGTGCAGTACCGTTGAAGGCAGGTGGCATCATTCTGCGCATAGAATCTGCCACACGATTGGCTGCTGTATCCAGCTTTACCACCTTACTGCTATCTATAATAGTGTGCGGATGCGCCTTTGCATACGCAATGGAATCAGCTCTTTTTTGTTCTAAATATTGCGTCTGTGTGTGCTGGTTATATGTAACATATACTATCAGCAGCACAGCCAGCAGGGAAAAACCTATGACTGTATTACGGTCCATGAAAAGGAAAA
>JAFDXS010000551.1 GCA_018267795.1 Bacteroidota bacterium
CAATTTGAAGGGGTGGAAGTAGTACCTGATGGCAAAAGCTTCTTTTGGAGCGGCCGCTACCATACAGACCTGAATACCCGCGATACGCTGGTGACAGACCTGAACGTACTGGAGCAGTTTAATCCACAGCTGCCTGCAGACTACCAGGATTGCGAGTTCCTGATGCTGGGCAACCTGGCGCCTGCTGTGCAGATAAGCGTTATCAATCAACTGAAGAAGCGCCCGAAGCTGATAGTGATGGATACTATGAACTTCTGGATGAGCGTGGCTATGGATGACCTGAAGAAAGCACTGACCATGGTAGATGTACTGATGGTGAACGATAGCGAAGCGCGTGAACTAAGTGGTGAGTACTCGCTGGTAAAAGCAGCAGCCAAAATACAGGAAATGGGGCCTAAGTACCTGATAATAAAGAAAGGTGAGCATGGTGCATTATTGTTTCATGGCAAGCAGGTATTCTTTGCGCCGGCATTGCCACTGGAAGAAGTATTTGACCCAACCGGTGCCGGAGATACATTTGCAGGTGGCTTTATAGGTCATATAGCACATACTAAAGACATCTCTTTTGAGAATATGAAGACCGCTATAATAGTGGGTTCTGCTATGGCTTCTTATTGTGTAGAGAAATTTGGACCAACTAAGCTGCAGGAGATAAATAAAGAAGATATTAATTCACGTATTAATGAATTTGTAGAACTGGCTGAATTTGAGATAAGCCTGGTGTAAATATTATAATAAATAAGTCCTGCGCAGCAGGACTTATTTATTAATAGCTTTTAGGTGATATTTTTTGCCGGTATTATTTTGCCAACTGCCCTCTACCAACCCATCTGTAAGCGTAGCGTAAATATCAGCAATCTTAATTTGATCTTTTTCCTCTACAAGATGAATATTATTACCCTGTAAATAATACCCGTGTAGAGGGATGCCTACTCCATTCTTTAAATAAGCATACACTCCTGATAGATAGTTTGTCCTATCGGTATTCAATAGCATTACAATAGGGAATGTATCTATATAGCCTACCATTAGTTGTGACAAACTATGAGAATGGTATGCTTTGATATTTCCATTTTGTAATAAAATAGCTTTCCCATAATCGTTTAATAGAGTTTTAATTTCTTTATAGTTAATTTTTGAAATTAAATTAACTTGAGATAATAACCTGTCCTCCTTAACCAAATAATTGTTGCCATCTAATATTATTGTTTCCCCACTTATATAAAATTCAGAATAGTCAGAATTTTTAATAATATCGATATAAAAAGAAGTATCACCTACCAGGGCTTTAGGGTTATAGCTGAATACCTTTCTAAATTTTGCTAATTGTTTTTCTAACGCGATACGTCTAAATTTTTCATACCCTGTTGTGGTAAACAAATCCTTTAAGGTTATAAGATCTCCATTACCAGAATTAAAGGTGTAATAACTTGTCCAATAGTGAGTAGTGCCGATTAAGTCGGCTTCATCGAACTTTAGGGAAAGGACTTTGCTGCTATTTGTAAATATTTGATAATGTAAATCGGTTTTGCCGACAATAAGATTATCACTAACCTGGCTTACTATTTCAAAAATATCATGTTTCTCATAGCCATTTAATAAATGGAGTTCAGTAAGTTGCAATAACGAATTAATCTTATCCGATACATTGTTATTAGTGCATGAAAATATTGGAAAGCTTAAGGAATCCCGACTAATATTTTTTATGCTAAAAAAATTTAGTTGTGCTATGCAACTAAAAGAAGAAAACAATATAAGGATGAAGAATGCTTTTTTCATTGGCATCAAATTAAGCAGAAGCCCTTACATCCAATACCTTGACCTGTAATTTGGTAACGCCGTTGAATTCGTTTTCGTCGATGGTGTAGAGCATGTCGAAGGGGCCATTGCGGATGATGTCGTACTTGTCTGCCAGGCCAAAGCCTATGCCGTCTACTATGTAGCCGTTCTTTTGGTGTACTACAAATTTCAGGTGCGTGTCTTTTACTACACGGCAATTGTCATTGTAATCAAACACCTGCTTTGTGAGAAATACGGGGCGGAGATTGGTAGGGCCAAATGGCTCGAACTGGTTAATGATATTGTAAAAAGGCTGCCTGATGTCTGATAGGTTTATTTCAGCGTCTATCTCGATTTCTGGTATTAACAGATGCGGTGGTATTCGCTGAGCTACCACT
>JAFDXS010000552.1 GCA_018267795.1 Bacteroidota bacterium
AAAAGACTTTTATGCTATAAAGCCTACAAGGCCAAACTCAGGCAGCCCAGTAGCCTACTGGTATGATGGCAAGCAAGTGCCGTTTAAAACAAAGATTGAAAAGATTGCTGTTAAAAATGGTGACACTGTACTAGATAAAGTAAATTATACAGTACAAGGACCGGTGATGTATGATGAACAATTTCCCGCACCGGGCAACATAAAAACACCACTGGCCCTATGCTGGATGGCACATAGAGGTACCAATGAATTACTAAGCCTTTATTTGCTGAATCGTGCAAGAAGCTATACGGAGTTTATGGAAGCCATTATGCATTTTGAATGCCCGGGTCAGAATATGGCTTATGCAGATAAGGCTGGAAATATAGCTATATGGGGGCAGGGGCAATTTGTAGATAAATGGAAAGAGCAGGGAAGGTATATAATGAACGGCGCTACGAGTGCCACTATGTGGGGTAAACTAATACCCATGCGTGAGAATCCGCATGTATTGAACCCGGAACAAGGCTTTGTTTGCTCTGCTAATCAAACAGTGACCGATAGTACTTACCCGTATTGGTATAATGGCTACTTCTACGAATTTCGTGCATGGCGTATTAACCAGGTATTGGATAGCGTGCGCAATGCTACGGTGCAGGATATGTTTGCCTTGCAGAATGATACTTATTCGATATTGGCAGCCAATACATTGCCTGTAATGCTGAAATACCTGCCGAAGGGTCTAAATGGCGCTGAAAAAGAATATGCAGATGAATTGAACAAATGGGACCATCACCTGGCTGCTGAGAGTAAAGCCGCCACCATATACCAGGTATGGTGGAGCTACCTGTATGCAGCATTCTGGCAAAAGCGTTTTGAGCAGGTGCCGGAAAGCTTGTGGCCTACACCGGAGCTTACTATGCAAATGCTGCAAGCCTATGCAGCAAATGATACAGCAAAAACAGGATTGCAGGATGTGATGAATAATATAAAACTTAGCTACAGGCAAACTGTAGACAGTCTGAACAAACTACAAAAGACAGTAGGACTTGAATGGTATAAAGTGAAAAATACTACCATAGCGCATCTGGCAAAGCTGCCTGCCTTTAGTTATGGTGACTTGAAAATAGGAGGCTGGGAAAATACGGTGAATGCCGCTAAAAGTAATCATGGCCCATCATGGCGAATGGTGGTGCAGATGAGTAAGAATACAGAAGCCTATGGTGTGTATCCCGGAGGTCAATCAGGAAACCCTGGCAGTAAATACTATGCAAGCTTTTTGCAAAACTGGGTGGAAGGCAAATATTATCACCTGCTGTTTTTGCCTAACAGTGCACAACAAAATAATAGTAATCTAAAATATACCTGGACATTACAGCCTTAAGCATATGCGTGTTTTAATATCTATATTGTTAATAGCCTTATTGTCGGTATTTGCAGAGCAGCATTGGGCATGGTGGTCAATAGCTGTCATCGCGTGTCTGCTACCTTTGATACTGAATCTAAAGCCAGGCGCTGCCTTCCTTAGTGGCTTTGGCGGTATAGGGTTATTTTGGTTGGTAACAGTAATGGTAAAGGATATAGCAAACAATCATATTCTTTCTCAAAAGATGGCAGAATTATTTCATCTGCCTAATTACATATTATTTGTAATAGTAACAGTGTTAATAGGTTCATTGATAGGTGGCCTGGCCGGGCTTACAGGCAGTTATATAAGAAGGATGTTTTGAGATTTTTGACCACTTAATGCCTAAGCTGTACCTTTGCCAGCGGCACTGCGTAATTCATTGCTGTTTCCTCTTAGATGCCAATCCGCATTCAGCGTAACATAGCCATTCTTTCTGTTGTATTGTTCCTGGGGAAGTTGTATGCATATTATGTAACCCATTCTGTGACCATACTTACAGATGCTATGGAAAGCATAGTAAATGTGATAACAGGATTTATAGGGTTATATAGCGTTATACTGGCAGCCAAACCAAGGGATGAAAACCATCCTTATGGGCACGGTAAAGCACAGTTTATATCATCAGCAGTAGAAGGCGCGTTGATAGCATTAGCTGGTGTATTTATTATTTATGAAGCTGTAGTTAAACTGTTAGAGAAAAAGCATGCCCTACCAAGGCTTGATTTAGGCATCTATATCATTATAGCTACAGGTGTATTGAACTTTGCCTATGGCCGCTACGCCGTAAC
>JAFDXS010000553.1 GCA_018267795.1 Bacteroidota bacterium
TTCTTTTTGTCTCGCCAAAAATGAAAGTAACAAAGAAAAAGGCGACTTTTTTCAAACTGCTCCGCAATGAAAAAAGGTAGCTATACGCTGTTCACGCAGTTCGCTTATCGGCGGCATGGCGCTGAAATTATTGCCGCTGTTGGATGGCTATTAAGCTTGCGCATGCGTGGGAGCCTGCGTTTTCTATTTGGCTTGGCTTTGTCGTGTCTCCGGCAACAATTGAGGCGCCATCATGGGCTGGGCAGTAGCGCGTTTATCATCAGCATTGAGTGTTGTTCATGAAGGACACAACAATTATGTTAGAGGCCCATCAAGAAAGTTTTTGATATAAGAGATAGACATTATCCTGGTTTTATTGAGTTGTACTTATAAAAAAACCTTCCTGATCGGGAAGGTTTTTTATATATGCTGTAAGGTGTTGTTATAAATAATTGAGCTTACCGCTGTATTGCTGTCGGGGGTTGTGAAGGGTGAAGAAGTAGAGGCCGGGGGCATAGTTGCTAAGGTTGAGCTGATGTATGTATTTGCCGCTATATACTTTGGCACCAAGCATATTGTACACATCGAGGCTTAGATCGTTTTCACGCTCGAGGGCAGGGAAATTAAATATGCCATCGTGCGCGGGATTAGGGTAAGGGGCTACCTGCAGGGTGCCGCTCACATCTGTTACATAGCCGGGGCAGGTGGCGCCTAATATTTTTAAAGAATCTATTTTCCAGCCGGATAAAGTATCGGCAAGGGTATCGCTGGAGAAACGGAAGCGGATATATAATGGACGTCTGACTGTGTAAGTAAGGTCGCAGGAGGTGGCGGTTTTCTTTACCATTACACAATCGAAAAACTGGAGGCGGGAATGCACCTGGCCACCGCTATTGCCTGAAAAAGCCTGCTCACCTGTAGGCAGTGAATCGGCATAGGAATAAAAATTCTGCGTGATGAGGCCGGGGAAGGGATTACGACAATAAGCAATATTGAGCCATGTAGCGCCTGAATCTGATGAAAATTCAACGATGCCGCCGTCTTTAGCAGAATCTGTCTGGTATTCGTGCCAGATGTCGAGTATCATATTGGGCGGGGCGACGGGTATTATAAGTGTAAACCAGTTGTTGGCACTGACAGGGTAATGGTGTGTGGTATCTGTCATGATACCGTGAGCGGCCATAGCGCCGGTACTAAAGACGGCCTTAGTGGTATTGCCTATTTGCCATAGCGGTGCGGCGGCGGTGTCGGCCACTATTTGGTGGGGCACCGTATCGGCAGCGGTGAAATACACGGAATCGATACTGAAGGGCTCACCCTGGAACTGGGCGCTGGCCGAAAAGTAACCGAGCATGCAGGAAAGGAGGATAAGTAATGTTTGCTTCATAGGTAAACGTTTTAAATTTTTAAGGTATCTTTTTGAATACGCATTAGCGCATTTTATTTATTAAGACGTAAAAGATATGTTGTAGCCCCAGTAGTATCTTTTTGAGAAATAGAATTTCCGATTTTTCGGCTGTGCGCTGCCAAATCCATTGGCTCCGATGACTTTTATCATAATAATCTTTGGTATAGTGCGTTTATTACTTCACTAAACTCTTCAATATGAAAATACTTTATCTGCTTGTCTTTGCGGCTACGCTGCTGATTGTGAGCTGCAAGAAAGATAGTAAATCATTGCCTTCGCCTACACAGAACGGGAACAACATAGCAGCCTGCTACCTGGATGGCAAGGCAACAGTATTTGCCGGAAAGATGAATTCAGACGACTCTAATGGTGTGAGGGTGAACAATTATGTTTTTAAAGACGGGGCTAAGGGATTGCAGGTGCTGCTGCGAAATAGTAGCTGCATGATTGAAATGTATGTGCGGGTGGAGCATCCTGCTTATGGTGTGGCTTACCATTTGTCGTACCCTGAATCGATGATACATGCTTATTCACTGAACAAGTCGGTAGACAGTAGTTCTTCCAATATTATATTTTATCGTTTTGATGGTGCTGTGGCTGCGGGCAGTTTTAACTGCAACTGGACTGACTATACGAGTACTTTTATGGATGTGGAAGATGGGTTTTTTGATGTGAAGTTTTAGGATTAATGCATTGTGGCTGTAGATTGCAAATCCTTGCTGAGTAGTTCCAGATTACAATTACTACAGTTTGTTTTTTCGGCTTACTAATAGCCAATAAGTTATT
>JAFDXS010000554.1 GCA_018267795.1 Bacteroidota bacterium
CGATACTTATCATTATTTATTCAGCCGGGAGATCAATCCGCCCCCACCTAAGTTTTGCTAATATTTATTTAGCATAGCGTTTAGCGCACTTTTAAGAGATAGTGTAATTTCACATAGATATAAAAAATAAAATTGTAGCATGCTTCATAAAATGCTTGCAAAAAGTGCATATACGGTTTGCTGTATATGCCTGTTGCATACAGAAACACAAGCACAGACCGAACCCGGTATTACCGATACCCTGCACTTGGATATAGTGCAGGCAGAAAAAAAGTTTTTGAATGAGAACCTTGCCTTGCTGGCGCAGCACTATAATATACAGTCGAACCAGGCGCTGGTGGAACAGGCAAGGAAATGGGATAACCCCAACCTGAATACTGACCAGAACGTATATTCTAACAACCACTTTTTTCAGCATACTGTGGATGCTGCCGGCAACCCGCAGGGTGAAGTATATGTACAGGTGCAGCAACTAATAAAAACTGCCGGCAAGCGCGGCAAACAAATGGACCTGGCCAAAACAAACGTAAGCATAGCAGAATGGCAGTTTAAAAGCGTGATGCGCAACCTGAGAGTTACCCTGTTTAAAGATTTCTATACCATAGCGCAACTGCAAGGCAATGCACAGCTATACAAAGAACAAAAACAACAACTGGAAAAACTGCTGAACGGTATGGCAGCAGAACTGAAAGCGGGTAACATAGCCAGGAAAGAATACCTGCGTGTGCAAGCCCTGCTGGTGGGTCTACAACAGGACATGACGGACAATGCCAATAACCTGAGCGATAATGAAGCAGAGCTGAAAACAATACTGCATGTGACAGGCAACACTTACATACAACCGGATGTGCAGGATAGTGAAGTGGCGGCTATGCCGGAACAAAACCTGATGCAACTGATAGACAGTGCAAAACAACACAATACCGACTACCAACAGGAAGTGTACCAGCTGCAATACCAGCAACAAAACCTGCGCCTGCAAAAAGCGCTTGCGGTACCGGATGTAAGCGTAGGCCCGGAATTTGACCAGGCTGCCAACTACTCGCCTAACTATGTGGGGCTTAGTATATCGCTGCCATTGCCAGTGTGGAACAGAAACCAGGGCAACATAAAATCAGCTAAATTCCAGATAAAGCAGGAGGAAGCTACTATGCAGTTGACGGAACAGAAGCTACAAAACGATGTAACGAACTCTTACCAGAAGCTGCTGTATGCGGTGCAACTGAACTCAACCTCGAACACACAATTTTATAAAGACTATTACCAGCTGTACCAAAATATAGTGGGCAGCTATAATAACCGACAAATAAGCCTGATAGAGTTTCTTGATTACTTTAATGACTACTCTGACACCAGGCAGAAACAGCTAAACCAAACATTAAACCTTCGCCTGGCAAAGGAAGACCTGAACGATGTAGTGGGTGTAGATGTGGCACAATAACAAAAACAAGATTTAAAAATATTCTTACATACAAGAGATGAAACAGTATTTAACATTATCCCTGGTAGCGCTGAGCCTGTTAAGCGCGTGTGGCAAAAAGGAACAGCAAACGGAAGAGAACAAGAAATTTGTACTCAGCGACTCCATGCAGCACATGATAACCCTGGACACCGTACGTACCTGCAATGTGGCAGACGAAATATCCCTGAGCGGTGAAATAAGCTTCAATGAAAATAATGTGGTAAAAGTATTTCCACGCAGCAGCGGGCAAATAATAGAATCGCGCGTGTCTCTTGGAGATAAGGTGAGTAAAGGCCAAGTGCTGGCTGTGATAAAAAGTGCTGACGTGGCTAGTAACTACAGCGACCTGAGCAGTGCCAATGCTGACCTGGCCATAGCTAAGCGCCAGATGGACAATGCACAATCTCTATACAAAAGTGGCATAAGCAGTGAGCGCGAGTATACTGAAGCAAAACAGAACTACGAGAAAGCTTTAGCGACAAAAAACAAAGTGCAGTCTGTAATAAATATAAACAGCGGTGGCAGCAGCAGCGTAAGCGGCACCTATTCATTAACATCGCCGATAGATGGCTATATAGTAGAAAAGAAAATTGCCACAGGGTCGTTTATACGTCCGGATATGGGTGACAATTTGTTTACGATATCTGATCTGAAGAATGTATGGGTATATGCAAATGTATATGAGGCTGATATACCTAAAGTGAAAGAAGG
>JAFDXS010000555.1 GCA_018267795.1 Bacteroidota bacterium
AGGGATGGCGTTATCAATCCGCTTAAACCAATGATATCAACGTTTTCTTTTTCTGCAGTATCCAGTATTTTATCAGCAGGCACCATGACACCAAGGTCCATGACATCATAGCCATTACAGCCGAGTACCACGCCCACTATATTCTTACCTATGTCATGCACATCGCCCTTTACGGTAGCCATTAATATTTTTGCGGCACCGGCTGTTTCTTCATTCACCGTGCCTGCTTTCTCATGCGCGAGCCTGCGCTCTTCTTTTTCTGCTTCTATAAATGGGAAGAGATAGGCAACACTTTTCTTCATAACGCGGGCACTCTTCACTACCTGAGGTAAAAACATTTTGCCGGAGCCAAAAAGATCGCCCACTACATTCATTCCGTCCATCAATGGGCCTTCTATTACATCCAGTGGTTTGGGGTATTTCACCCTTGCTTCTTCTGTGTCTGCATCTATATAGTCGGTAATGCCATTTACCAGTGCATGTTTCAGTCTTTCTTCCACAGCCTGAGCACGCCATACATCGTCTTTCTTTTCTTCTTTACCTTTTGCTTTCACCGTTTCGGCAAAGGTTACGAGCCTTTCCGTTGCATCAGGATTACGATTGAGTATTACATCTTCGCAGAGCTCGCGCAACTGCGGTTCTATTTCGTCATATACCTGCATTTGTCCGGCATTCACTATACCCATGTCCATACCGGCTTTTATAGCATGGTAAAGGAATACGCTGTGCATAGCTTCGCGCACAGTGTCATTGCCGCGGAAAGAAAATGAAATATTACTTACGCCACCACTTACCTTGGTGAGCGGCATTCTTTGTTTTATGATCCTTGTAGCTTCTATAAAATCAACACCATAGTTGTTATGTTCTTCTATACCTGTAGCTATCGCAAATATGTTAGGGTCGAATATGATGTCCTGTGGCTTGTAGCCTACCTGCTCTGTTAATATTTTATAGGCGCGTTCGCAGATATCTACCCGCTTTTGCAAAGTATCTGCCTGGCCATTTTCATCGAAGGCCATAACAATTACAGAGGCACCATAACTTTTGCAAATAATAGCCTGCTCTATAAACTTCTCCTCGCCTTCCTTCATGGAGATAGAATTCACGATACACTTGCCCTGTACGCATTTAAGTCCCGCCTCGATGATAGCAAACTTAGAAGAGTCTATCATGATAGGTATCTTAGCTATATCCGGTTCGCTTTGTACGAGATTGAGAAAGGTGGTCATGGCCTGTACACCATCCAGCAATGCATCATCCATATTTACGTCAAGCACCTGCGCACCATTTTCCACCTGCTGGCGGGCTACGGAAAGCGCCTCTTCGTATTTATTTTCCTTTATGAGACGTGCAAATTTTTTAGAGCCTGTTACATTGGTACGCTCGCCTACATTAACAAAGTTAGTTTCAGGCCGCACTACCAGGGGTTCGAGTCCACTCAGGCGCAGTAAAGGTTGTATATCAGACATTGATTATAGAAAATCGTTATAAACCCTGCAAAGGTAGCAAGTTATGAGGTATAAAGCGAGGATTGTGCTTGCTATTCACCGAGGCTATGAATAGGCTTTTGTAGTACATGCTATATTATATAAAAAATTACCTATATTTCGTTCAAACAAAAAAAAGAAAATAATATGAATTGGAAATTGATTTTTCAACTATCGCTTTTTGGCCTGGCAATGGCGGTTGCCACTATTTCTTTGATTCCTTCGAATATAGAGCCCATATTCTGGCTGCTTATCTTCCTCATTAGTGCCTATGTTTTCGCCAAGCAATTGAATGGTAAATATTTTGTTCATGGTTTTATGCTAGGCCTTGCAAATTGTGTGTGGGTAACTGCTGCGCATATGTTGTTTGCCAATCCTTATATGGCGCACCATCACCAAGAAGTAGCCATGATGAAAGCTACACCTATGAGTAATCACCCAAGAGTGCTAATGCTGATAACAGGGCCTATAGTGGGTGTAATGTCGGGCCTGGTAATTGGGTTATTCAGCTTTATTGCTTCAAAAATTGTAAAGAGCAATACTGTGGTGCCGCAAAAAGGCTAAGCGCGATGAAAAAGACATACTCGTTGCCCAACTATAGCAGGCTTCAGCAGTGTCTATACATTGCAATAAAATGACTCGCTTTTTAACATTAGCGTTTATTGATATGCTAACTTAGTGGT
>JAFDXS010000556.1 GCA_018267795.1 Bacteroidota bacterium
GGGGATTTACCGAAAACGATTTGCAGGATTTTGCACGCTTTGTAGAGAAAGCAACTAAGAAGATCAGGTCCCTTTTGCCCAAAGAAATAGATGAACGTAAACGAAAGCTATTCGAACTCATTTATGAGTCAAAAGGGGCCATCACGGTAAAGGAGCTTTCCGAAAAAGTGTTCTGGAGCAGCCGCCAGATCAATCGTTATTTCAATCAGCAATTTGGCATTTCACCCAAGGTCTATTGCAACATACTTCGCTTCCGTGCATCGCTGGAGCATATTGCAAAAGGTCGCCTTTTCCCCGAAGAGCATTTCTTCGACCAAAACCACTTCATCAAGGAAGTGAAGAAGTTTTCAGGTGTAGTTCCGAAGGAACTGTCCAAAAACGAAAACGACCGATTTATACTATTATCAGCCATCAGGCGGCCATAATTTTGTGTCATAATTATTTAGATACAGAATTATGTTGTTAGACAATAAACAGATCGCCATCGTAGGCGCAGGCCCTGCGGGCTTGGCCTTGGCAAGGCTGCTACAGATGAAGGGTGCAGAAGTAAAAGTGTACGAGCGCGATGCGAACAGGGATGTACGCGTACAAGGCGCCACGCTCGATCTGCATGAAGGCACAGGTCTCGAAGCCCTGAAACGCGCAGGCCTGCTCGATGAGTTTTATAAACACCACCGCCCTGTAGCCAGCAAGATGCGTCTGGTAGATAGCATGCTCAATATTGCATTTGATGACCACGATTTTGCGAGCATCACCGCAGAAACCCGCCCCGAAATAGACCGCGCCCCCTTACGTGATATTCTATTGAACTCCCTCAAGCCTGATACCGTTATCTGGGATAGCCATTTCGTCGCCATGAAGAAAGAGAGAAGCGGCTGGCGCCTGCATTTCAAAAGCGGATCAGACGCCTATGCCGATCTTGTCATCGCAGCCGATGGCGCCAATTCAAAAGTGCGTTCATATCTAAGCGATATTAAACCCATCTACTCAGGCATCACCCTCATTGAAGGCAACATCCACAATGCAGCCAAATACAGTCCGCAGCTTTTTTCCTTTGCCAAAGGCGGCAAAGTAATGGCCTTCGATAAAGAACAATTCATTGGATATGGCACCAAAGGCGATGGTTCAATCATGTTCGTGCTAAATTTTAAAACACCGGAAAACTGGCTGGAACAGAGCGGTATTGACTTCAATAACAAAGAAGAAGTGCTTGCATGGTTTAAAAAAGACTTTCCCGGCTGGAGCAATGATTGGCACGAGTTTCTTACAAACGATGCCGTTTATTTTATCCCCCGTCCACAATATTATTTTCCTTTCAATCAGCATTGGAAAACCAATGAAAGCCTTACCATTATTGGCGATGCAGCACACCGTATGCCGCCCTACGCAGGCGAAGGCGCTAACGTCGCTTTGCAGGATGCATTTGAGCTGGCAGAATGCCTGACAGGCAATCAGTTTGCCGATATTAAAACAGCAATTGCTCATTTTGAAAAGGGAATGGTTGCCAGAGGCGCCGAAGCCACAAAAGACACCCTGGAAAATTCCGAAAGAATGTTTTCAAAAACAGCCCTCACCCAAATGACCGCCTTCTTCAACCAAGTAAAGGAAAGGTAATAACAATTAGCTTCTCCTGCTTAGCATAGTGCCCACTACACCACCCCAGCAGCCAATCTCATGATTGATGTTAATGAAATCTCACACATCGATATTTACAAAAAGCAACGCCCATTACAAATATTAATATCAGCAATCAGCAACAATACTTTCCTATTCAAAAAAAATAATTGTCCGGAAACCATACCCCTAAACGTCTTAGTAGGGCAGTGTGAAGCATTCACCTGCATTCTTAACGTTAAAAACAAAACAATGAATGAATTAAAAAACAAAGTGGCAGTTATTTATGGGGCTGGTGGCGAGATTGGAGGCGCCGTAGCACGTGCTTTTGCACGCGAAGGAGCCAGGCTTTTCCTCACGGGGCGCCGCCTGGCCCCGGTAGAAGCGCTTGCCCGGAACATTGTATCCGCAGGTGGTATAGCCGAAGCAGCACAGGTTGACGCACTCGATGAGCAGGCCATTGATAAGCATCTGCAGTCTGTAGCGACTAAGGCAGGCCGCATCGATATCTCTTTCAATGCAATGGGAACTTCGCCAACCGAATGGATGGGGG
>JAFDXS010000557.1 GCA_018267795.1 Bacteroidota bacterium
CATCAAAGGTTTCAGCATCTACATCTGTCTTTTTTACATTCCACTGAAAAAGACGATTATCAGCACAGTCCACCGTCAGTGTGCCATAGCGCAGCAATACTTTTTCCACCTCGCTCCAGTCTATAAAGCGCTTTCTCGATGTTACAGGCAGTTTTATACCTTGTTCATCCACCGTTATACGCAGATTGTTTTCGCCATTCTCCCACAGCAGCGCCATTAATATCGATGCGCTCAGTACCCCAAACATGGTAGTCGGCACCCACCATTTATTCGTAGCGCAAAAGCTGGTCAGGCATAGAAATACCAGCAGCTCAGCTATTCGTATGATGCGATTAGCTCCCGTCAGTACCAGCCACCTGTGTTTTATCACGGTAGTCACCAGTAGCAGCAGTCCTGCTATCAACAATGCAATGCCCCAATATTTCAATGGTTGGGATATGGCAAGAAAAATAGCACCGGTTCCTGAAAATATAAATCCGGACATTAAATGCATCGCGGTACTCTGGTGTGGTTTCACCTTTTCCTCAGTCAGCGGCAGCTCAAAACTCATAAGGCTGCAAAGGTAAGCCATTGCAGTCAAACAGATATTAAATGAATATGTAAATAATTAACCTGTTACAGGTAAAAGGTATCTGCTTTATGTTCCTCCAGGCTGTTCAGCTCCAGGCAGCAGCAGTCTGTTTCCATCACCAGCTCATGCCATACATCGGGCGGCACCTCCAGTTTCACAGGCCCGCTTACTTTGGCAGTATGCATTTCAGTTTCATCTATGTGGTGCCAGTTCACCTTGCAGTCGCCATGCAGTATTATAAAAATTTCAGGATTCTTGGTTGCCGATATCCCTTTATGATAATGCCTTCCGCTCACCGTGCCCGCTTTCCGGTACACTATTAGCTGTTTACCACTTCGCTCATGCAGGTACTCGCAGGTATAGCCTCGTTCGTCACTGCCTGCCAGTTCAAAAGGCGTGATCTTCATACATTGCTGGTTTTAAGGCAAATAATTATGGTCTAACTCTTTGGCTGCTATGGTACACCTACTGTATCATTTTCTCCCGGTAGCTTCACCTCAAAGTCTTTCAGCATCTTGCTCTGGTCGCCCTGTATCATTAGCTTTTCCTCCTCTGCCATTTTGCGCAGGCGCCATCCCAGGTATAGGTCCCCGGTAGGTATGTTGTATTTGCTAAGGGTCTGGCTTACTATGCGTGAGCCTTTCTGAAACTGATGCGAGCAGAAACTTAGGAGTTGCCCATCATAATAGTCTTCCGTTCTGGACGTTAGTTTCTTACCCCCTTCATGTGTGCGCAGCCCCGTATTTTCATCCATTAGTTTGCGCCATTCATAGGTATCCATTTCCACTTCCGGCAGCGTCACCTGGCGTGCCAGTTTACGCGCCTTTACCAGTTCCTTAGGCAGTATTTCACTTATGTTTTTAGGATAGTACACCCTTCCCTTTTCATCCAGGAAAGGCAGTCCTGCAATAGGCACTATATAAAAGCGGCCCTGGTGTTTGCTCAGGTAAGTCAGCATCCAGTGGTAGGCGCACACATCCGCAGCAGCAGGTGCCATCCAGAACCATGCTTTCACTTCAGGATCATCATACATCGCCTTGCTTATTTCCAGCAGGCGCTCCATATCGTCCACTTGCGCGGGGTTCTTTTCATTGTTCACCACCGTATTCCAGAACGCACTGCGCATCTGGCTAAAGCTCATGCCTTCTTCCTTTTTCAGTGGCCCCACATTCAGTATATCCTTCATCACCACCACTTCACCCTGCATACCAGGTTCACTCATCACCGCCTCACGCAGCGGCCCTGCAGCCATATCCCCAACTACTATATGATATATCATTTATCTAATCGTATTGTTAAGCGCAAAAATAGAAGGTTTAAAGAAAAGATAGCTTACTATTTAACCATAGAATATTTTTTGATGATAAGTGCTCTTCAGCCTAGCCCCTGATCGCGCCTTAATTGTTGCCGGAGAAACGACAAAAGAAAGCTAAATAGAATCAACTAAAGCCCCCACGCATACCAAAGCTCAATAGCTCCAAGGAGCGGCAATAATTTCAGCGCATGTCGCTGATAAGCGAACAGCGTCACCAGCGTAGAGCAACTTTTTTTGCGGGCGGAGCAGTAGCAAAAAAATCCCCTTTTC
>JAFDXS010000558.1 GCA_018267795.1 Bacteroidota bacterium
CCATACACCTGTATGCCCTACCATATCAGCATTGGCAAAGTTGAGGCAGATGAAATCTGCGCTCTGTGCTTTTATTTCCGGCAATATGGTTTCTGTTACCTCATAGGCGCTCATTTGCGGCTTCAGATCGTAAGTGGCAACATCCCGAGGCGACTGTACCATAAGGCGCCTTTCGCCCTCAAATGGCAACTCACGGCCACCTGAGAAGAAAAAGGTAACGTGTGGGTATTTTTCTGTTTCGGCTATACGTATCTGTTTCAGGCCATGTGCTGCAAGTACTTCGCCAAGTGTATTTTGCAGGTTGTCATTGTCGAATATGATGCCTACATTTTTATAGGTCTTGTCATACTCTGTCATAGTTACGTAGTGCAGTTGCAGCGGGTGCATATTCTGCTCTGCAAAGGGCTGCTGTGTAAGAGCAATAGTTATCTCGCGACAACGGTCTGTACGGAAGTTGAAGCATATTACTATATCACCATCCTGTATGGTAGCCAATGGTTGGTCTGCATCATTGCATACAATGATCGGCTTTATAAATTCGTCTGTTACCCCTTCGTCGTATGATTGTTGTATGGCAGCTAAAGCATTGTGCGTTTTAGTGCCCGTGCCGTGCACCAGTGCGTCGTAAGCTATTTTTACCCGGTCCCATCTTTTGTCGCGGTCCATAGCATAGTAGCGTCCTGTTACAGATGCCAGCATACCGCCTGTTTTTTGCAAATGCTCCTGTAGTTCGCTTATAAATCCGTAGCCACTTTTAGGGTCAGTATCACGCCCATCGGTAAAGGCATGTACTGCTACACGCGGCACATTATTTTGCTGTGCCAGGCTGCAAAGTGCCTCCAGGTGTTTTATGTGAGAGTGTACACCGCCATCACTCACCAGACCTATAAAGTGAAGTGTTTTATTAGCTGTTTTTGCCTCGGTAAATGCTGTTTGCAGTACAATATTTCTTTCCAGTTCGCCATCTGCTACCGCTTTATTAATGCGTTGTAGCTCCTGGTAAACGATACGGCCTGCACCTATATTCAGGTGCCCTACTTCTGAGTTACCCATTTGTCCTTCAGGAAGCCCTACTGCCTCACCACAGGTTACAAGTTCGGTATTAGGGTATTTAGCGTATAGAGATTTGACAAATGGTGTATGTGCATGTGCTATTGCATCGGCTGCGGGTACCTTTCCATGGCCCCAGCCGTCCATAATGATAAGCATTACCTTTTTCGACATAGTGGCGCAAAATTACGATTTACTGCATTCATTGCCAGATTTTTGCCATATATGAGGGATAAATAGGCAATATTTATCAGTTAATAAATTTTACAGCGTTGTCTGGCTTGTTTTTTGATACATACTAAATAAATAATGAAAGGTTTTTACCTTAGTGCCCATGTATTTCAAAAGAATATTACTTGTGTTGTGTTGTTTCTTTGTGTTTGAACAAACAAATGCACAGGCTCCTGTCGATGAAGTGTCTAATGCAATAAAGTATGGCAGGGTGGGAGAGATCATCAAATATTTTGATGATGTAGTGCCGGTAACGATTAACAATGCACAATCTACTTACAGCCGCACACAGGCCGAAATGGTATTGAAAGATTTCTTTGGCAGGAACAGCCCTACCGATATGGCCATTCTTAGCAACAATTCTTCTGATAATTCATCCCGTTTTGTAGTAGGGGAGATGAAGACCTCCGGAGGAAGTAAGTATAGTGTATATATACTGTTTAAGTTGAAAGAGAAAATATACGTAATAAGGGAAATACGCTTTAATAAGGAATAAAACTCGTGGTTATTTAAACTAAAAAAGCCGCATTTAGCGGCTTTTTTCAATTCAGTATTTTTCGCTTTATTTATTTGCTGTGTCAGCAGGTTTTTTCATTATAGCATACACTTCTAGCCCAAAGCCAATAAGCATCACAATGGGTGCAAGTGTTATGCGGCGAAAGCTATAGATTTCATCATAATGGAATTGATGTGGGTCAGCGCTTTTACCGCCGGCCATTAATGCAAAGCCGATTAATATCAATGCCAGGCCGGCAATCATCCATTTGTAGTTTGAGCTGTCAAATAAAAACGCCTGGGTGTTTTTTTGTACAGTTACTTTAGCGGGTGCAGGTCTTGAAGCCTGTGGTCTTGCTTGTGGGGTTGCCATATTGTA
>JAFDXS010000559.1 GCA_018267795.1 Bacteroidota bacterium
ATGCCGGGTGGTATGAAACCGCCTGTGGCCGGGAGTGCAGCACCGTTCTTGAAGTAGGTAACTATCTTATGGCGGTCTATGGCGTAGTTGATAGCCTGGCGGATGAGGACATTGCGGGTGGGCGATGCCTTCATGATGGGGTTGGTAGTATCGGTGAGGAAGCCGAGGTATTCGGTATTGAGGTAGACGCGCTTTGTGAGGCGGATCTTGTCTGTGTATTCTTTCTTGAGTGTGCCATCTTTCTGCAGGATGAGGTCTTTGAAGGAACCGTCGACGTTGTTGACAAAGTCGAGCTTGCCCTGGAGGAAGAGGAGGAACTCGACAGCTTTGGTCTCATAGAAGCTGACCTGGACGGCATCGAGGTATGGGAGGGGTTGGCCTTGTATGTCGTGCTCCCAGTAGTGGGGGTTGCGGTGAAGGACGAGGACATTGCCCTCATCCCAGTATTTTAGCTGGAAGGGGCCTGTGCCGCAGGCGTGACTGCGAAAGTCCTTGCCCCAATGATCGGCTACCTCGTGCGGGATAATGCTGCAATAGGGCATGCTGAGGATCTGCGGGAGGGGCTGGAAGGGGGTGCGGAGGTGTATTTGAAGGGTTGTATCGTTGAGTGCTGTGAAGGGGTCTTTAGAGGCTACGCGTTCGTTGAATATCCAGGCACCTGTGGAGGCTACTTTGGGATCGATGATACGGTTGAAGCTGTAAACAACATCTGCTGCTGTCATGCGGCGGCCTTTGCCGTTGGGGAAGAGGGGATTGTCATGAAAATAGACGTCGTTCCTTAGGTAGAATGTATAAGTGAGGCCATCGGGACTGACCGACCAGTGGGTGGCTAGGGAGGGCTGCAGGTGGAGTGTGGAATCTGTCTCTACAAGGGTGTTGTAGACCATGTGATCGATCCACTTGCTGTAGAGCTCTGTGGCAAAGGCGGGGTCCATAGACTCGAGGCCTACGGAGAGGTTGAGTCGGAAGACCTGGCGTTTGTCTTGAGTGGATTGGTTGCGGCAGCTTGCGAGGCCGATAGCGAAGAGCACTATAGGAGCAAAGATGTATTTGAACGAGAGGCTGCGCATTGGTAGTGCAAATTAAGCTTTGGCAATTATTTATGATAATAAAACTCTGTGCTGCTATGGCTTTGCTAATTTTGCAGCAAACTATAGAAAATGGCTACTAAACTTTCGGTGAACATAAATAAGATAGCAACCTTGCGCAACAGCCGTGGCGGCGATAACCCAAGCGTGGTGAAGGCTGCTATAGATTGCCAGAAGTTTGGAGCAGATGGAATAACTGTGCACCCGAGGCCGGATGAACGCCATATACGCTATAGTGATGTGCGGGAAATAAAGGATATAATAACAACTGAGTTCAATATAGAGGGAAACCCGCTGGAGGATAAGTTTGTGCAACTGGTGCTGGAGACCAAACCAACACAAGTTACACTGGTACCGGATGACCCAGGGCAATTAACATCTAACCACGGCTGGGATACTATAGGGAAAGCGGAGTACCTGAGGCAGATAATAGCTGTATTTAAGAATGCAGGGATACGCGTATCCATATTTGTGGACCCGATGGAGGAGATAGTTGCTGCGGCTGCTGCAACTGGTACTGACAGGGTGGAATTATATACCGAAGCCTATGCAAAACACTTTCATGATAATAAGGAAACGGCTATAGCAGACTATACAAAAGCAGCACTGGTAGCTAATGCTCATGGCTTAGGCCTGAATGCAGGACACGATCTGGATGTGGATAACCTAGCCTACTTTGTGCAGAATGTGCCGGGGTTATTAGAGGTTTCTATAGGTCATGCATTGATAAGTGATGCTTTGTACTATGGCTTAGAGAATACAATTCAACTATATAAGCGTCAATTGGGATAGGCAGATGCGCAACCCATAAATAACTTTTCTATGTGAGGATAACTTTGGGATAAGTTAGATTGCTTTTAACATTTCTTTAACAAAGAATGACAATAAATTAATAATTCCTACATTTTGGCTGAGTACTTTTGTCCAGCAATATATTATAAACAATCACCTGTTTTCGCAGTTATAAACCTAACCGTTAAGTATTAAAACATACTTAAACCTTACATATTGCCATAAATTCATAATAGAGAAAAAAATTATTTTTTACATGAGGGGATATCTTTAC
>JAFDXS010000055.1 GCA_018267795.1 Bacteroidota bacterium
TTTTGGTGTACGGAATATGCAATGGTTGCGAAATACTTTGCTATACGTAATGGGCTGAAGCATTTTATATGGTTGAAGGGTCAGGATGCGAGAGAGGGAAACCAATTCGTGCGACTGATTAAGCCAAAGGAAAATGAACTGATCGCTATCTCTGATTTTGTGGCAGATGAGTTTTATAGGAACTATAAAGTAAGACCCTTGCACGTTGTGCCTAACGCAATAGATGAATCGCTGTTTGCTGACGGACAGGTAGAAAGGGATATTGATATACTTGGTGTAGGGTCACTGATACCATTGAAGCAATATGATATTTTTATAGAAATAGTGAAAGAGCTAAAGACTAAAGTCCCGGATATAAATGCAGTTATATGTGGTAAAGGACCAGAGGCAGATAAGCTTAAAGGAATAATAAGCACACAGCTGCTAAATAACCATATTGCGATAATAGGTGAGCGGCCACATGCTGAAGTCCTGAAATTGATGCAGCGCTCAAAAATCTTATTGCATCCTTCTTCCTATGAAGGCTTTAGCACCGTATGCCTTGAGGCATTATATGCAGGTATGCATGTTGTTAGCTTTCATAAACCTATGAAAGAGGATATTAAAAACTGGCATATCGTAAAGGATAAAAATGAGATGACGCAAAAGGCTATGACGCTTCTTGCGGACCTTAATGTGAAATTTGAACGTGTGCGTGTTTATGCAATGGAAGATACTGTGAATACTGTAATGAGGTTGTTTAATACTTAACTATTAGAAATAAATTATAATATTATTTATTATATTTAGACGTTAAGTTTTCTATTCGTGATAGAATATGACAGCGTCAAATTATAGCATTCCTGTTATTTCTTTTTATGATCTGCATGCTGCTGAATATAATAGCCATATGTCTGCATCAGACAATAGAGTCAGATCAACAGTGTGGCAATGTTTCAATGAATATGTTCCAATGGGCAAAGTGCTTGATTTTGGAGGGGGAACAGGACTTGACCTTTTATGGCTAAGCGAACGATATGAAAAAGTATTTTTTCTGGAGCCATCTGTGAATATGAGAGCAGAAGCTCACAAGGTAGCTTTGAGCTGTTCGAATGTTTATTTTGTAGAAAATAATATCGACTTTAACGATTGGAGCTATGACAATCTGCCATTCTATGGAAAATTGAATGGTGTGATGGCGGACTTTGCGGTATTTAATTGTATCAAAAATATTGACATTCTTTTCGAAAAGCTGGCATTGGTCTGTGCAAATAACAGTTATGTAATTGCTTTGGTGCTTGATGCCAGCCTGAAAAAACTTTTTAAAAATTATTCTTTAAAGTTTGTCTTAAGATCAATTTTGAATCAGCAAATAGAAATGGCGAATAATGAGAAAGGCATTTCTCACACCACTTACCTGCACGCTTTAAAACAATATGCATCGGCTGCAAAGAAATGTTTTGAACTGATTAATTATATGCCGGTTGCAGATTCGAATTTTGCAATTTTAATTTTTCAGAAAAAATGAATAAGCTACTCAGAAAAATACTTTTAGGTTATTCAAATCCACAAAAATATCCCGCGATTAGAGTTAAGAGTAATGAAATAAAGGAGCGTGTCCTTCTTTATAGCGAAGGAAAAATAAGTGATATAACGGCGAACCATTCTATTGTTTGTGAGAAACCTTTTTGTATTGCAATATTTTTTCTCGATGGACAACAAGCCTTTAATTTGAACAAAATAGAAATACGAGTAGAACGAGGAGCTAAAGTAGTTGCAAAGCTTAAGCTTACTTTAAAGGATCAAATTGATGCAGGGGGAACATCGGTATTTATATATGAAATTGATGAGGCGAAGACCTTCCAGTTAAGTAATGTTCGCCAATATTTCCTAATGCGTTATTTTCTTCGTGAGAAAAAGCTAACCGAAAAAGAAGGGAAGATCTATGCTGCATTATATTCATATCCCCGTGAAGTTGTAATTATATCATATGAAGAAGATGGATATTATAACATGTTCCCGATGGATTTTCGACGTTACTACGAATTGGATAATCTGTATGTTTTTGGTTTAAGATCTACAAATATTACTTTAGGTAAAATTTTAGAATCAGGCAAATTGGTGGCTTGCAATACAGATGCTGCAAAGCTGGAGGACATATACTATTTAGGCAGGCATCATAGTACTATGCCACCGCAAAAAAATGATATGCCTTTTGAACTTGTTAAAAGTGAATTGTACGCATTTCCGGTTCCCGCTTTTTCTGCCTCGTACAAAGAGGTGAAAATAATAAACAGCAAGAAAATAGGAAGTCATGTGCTGATGATAGGTAAAGTAGTGAACAAAAAGGAAATAAGGCCTGATGAGTGTTCGGTTTACCACATTCACTTTTTTGAATACGTAAAAGCAGGGTATAGGCAATTGTAATATTGCGCTTATACCCGTTTTTTAGGGTATGGTAGCCTTATTTCCCATTTCAGCAGGCTTACACAAGCTTTAGCAATAGTATTAATTATCTTTACTGTAAGTAAAATCCGTTCATAAGCATGAACAAAATTCTCTTTTTTAACCCCCAGAGCGCAATTGCTAAACACAGGATACCTAACTCTATACTGAGCATTGCGGCATCTGTAGAGGGGAAGTACGACTGGACCATTGTAGATGGGAATAGGGAAACAGATCCCCTGGCAAAGATGATGGATTACCTGGCCACAGGCGAGTATAAATACCTGGGTTTTACAGTAATGCCTGGCCCGCAGGTAAAGCAAGCTGTACCCTTTGCAAAGGCGATAAAGGAAAGATATCCTGATGTCTTTATGATATGGGGAGGCTATTTCCCTGCAAGTCATTTTAAGGTGATATTGAATTCAGGCTACGTAGATTTTATAGTAAATGGCCCCGGCGACCATGCATTTCCCGCGCTTATTGATGCGCTGGAGCATGACACTCCTTATGAGCTTATAAAGAACATTATTTACAAGTCGGGGGATAATGTTATTAAAACTATTAAAGAGGATTTATTTGATCAGGATCCTCTGCCTCCCCTACCTTATAATAAGCTGAGTGAAATCTATTCTATCGATAAATACCTGGGCAAAACATATCTCGGTGAGCGTACCCTGGCCTATCATTCCAGTATAGGCTGCCCTTTTACCTGCTCGTTCTGTGCTGTAGTCCCAATATATGAAGCGAGGTGGAAGGGAAAATCAGCACAACTAGTTTACAATGATATAAAATACATAAAAGACAGGTGGGGCGCTGATGCAATAGAGTTTCATGACAACAATTTCTTTGTATCTGAAAAACGGGCTGTTGAATTTTCCAATCTAATACGGCCGGAGAAGATGAACTGGTGGGGCATGGCTCGTATAGACACCATGTCGAAATTTAAAGATGATTCGCTGGCCCGTATTCGTGAGGCTGGCTGTCGTATCATATTCTTTGGTGCCGAGAGCGGAAATAATAATATACTAAAGCAACTGGATAAAGGCGGTACACAAACAGGTGACCAGATTGCTGCATTTGCTGAAAGGATGAAGCGGTTTGATATTATACCTGAATATTCGTTTGTGTTGGGAACGCCTGCGCCCACACCGGAAGAAGTGAACGCACAAATAGATTTTGAAATAGAATTTATTAAAAAAATAAAACGCATTAACCCCAAAACGGAGATAGTGCTATATACTTATAGCCCTGTACCTACCGAAGGTTCAGACCTTTATAACGAGGTGCTTGCCAGCGGCTTTAGATATCCTGAAAAGCTGGAAGACTGGGTGTCGCCACAATGGGAAGATTTAGACCTGCGTAAGAATCACCTGACGCCATGGCTTAAACCGGAGATGATCGATAAGATAAGAAATTTCGAAACTGTGCTAAATGGCCGCTACCCTACAGCCACTGATATAAGGCTTAATGGCCTGCAGAAGAGTGCTATAAAACTAGTATCCGGTATAAGGTATAAGGTAAACATGTACAAGTATCCTTACGAAATCAAATTCCTGCAAAGGCTATGGAAGTATCGCCAGCCTGAGATACAGGGCTTTTAACTAAACGCCGGGAAGTATATGGGGAATAATCTTTTTTCACATGGAAATGTAGCGGGCTCGTCTTTTTCGCAGCTTTACATACAACTGCGTAAAAAAGAGCAAAGGATATATACTGATGAGCAGGTATCCCGTTTACCGGTAATTGAAGATAATCATTCACACTATAATGAGTGGAAATACAGGAGGCAATCGAGTGAAAGACTTGTAGATTACCTTGCAAATAAAACCAGAGCTTTAAACGTGCTGGAAGTAGGTTGTGGTAATGGGTGGTTGTCTGCCAAAATAGCTGAGGTGCCTGACGCTACAGTTATAGGCATAGATGTAAATATTGAAGAGCTTAACCAGGCAAAAAGAGTATTTGAAAAAGAGAATTTGCAGTTTTCAGTTGCAGAGATTAGTGACTTGAGTAACAATGAATTTGACATAATAATATTTGCAGCCTCTATCCAATACTTTGCTTCTTTTAAAAAAGTAATAGACATAGCAATGGCAATGCTGTCAGAAGACGGGGAAATACATATTATTGATACACCCTTATATAAATCTTCGGAAATTACTGAAGCTGCAAAAAGGTCAAGGCTGTATTATTCGGGTATGGGATTCAGAGAAATGAGCAATTATTATTTTCAGCATTCAATAGAGGAACTGCAAGGATATAATTATAAGATGTTGTTTGATCCGCATACATTGAGCAATAGATTTTTAAGAAAAAGAGGCCTTTTTTATTGGGTATGTATTAGGAAGCAATAGCAAAGCGAAAAATGAAAAAAATACTTTTCAGCCATTCATATTTTCTGCGTTTTGACCCCAAACAATGGGAGATAGGGCAGCCATACGCGCCATTAGGCACTTTGTATGCTGCTGCTTATATGCGTGCAAATGGCTATGATGTTTCTTTGTTCGATACCATGTTTGCATACGGACCTGATGAGGTGATTGCATATTTAGAACAATACAGGCCGGATTATTTTGTGCTTTATGATGACGGCTTTAATTATCTCACCAAGATGTGCCTCACAAATATGCGTGAGGCTGCATTCCGAATGAGTAAGTTGGCTAAAGAGTATGGCTGCAAGGTGATAGTGTCCAGCTCTGATAGTACAGATCGCTATGAAGAATATCTTAATGAAGGGGCTGATTTTGTTTTAATAGGTGAGGCGGAGCTTACATTGCAGGAGCTATTGGATACTATAAATAATGATGATGCCAGTTTGCTGCAGGTTCAGGGATTAGCGTATAAGGGAGCGGATGGAATAATAAAAACGGGCAGGAGAAATGTTTTGAAAGACCTCGATGGTCTACCAATGCCTGCCTGGGATTTGATAGATATAGAGCCTTACAGGAAATGCTGGCTAAGTCATGCAGGATATTTCTCGATGAATATGGGTACCACACGTGGCTGCCCCTTTAAATGCAACTGGTGTGCAAAGCCTATATATGGCAATAGGTACAACTCACGTTCGCCGCAAAATGTAGTTGCTGAACTGAAATATCTTAAAAACAAATTTCAGTTTGACCATATCTGGTTTTGTGATGACATTTTTGGTTTAAAGCCCGGTTGGGTAAAAGAATTTGCAGCACTTGTGGAGCAGGAACAACTGCAGTTTAAATTTAAAATACAATCGAGAGCAGATCTATTGCTGCAGGATGATAATATTAAATTCCTGGCTGCGTCGGGCTGCGATAATGTGTGGATAGGTGCTGAAAGTGGCTCGCAGAAAATATTGGATGCCATGGATAAAGGCATAACCATAGCCCAGATAAAAGAAGCAACCAGGCTACTGAAGAAATATGGAATAAAGCCTTCTTTCTTTATACAGTTTGGCTACCTGGGCGAAACAAAGGCTGATATAGAAAAGACTATAGAAATGATAAACGACCTTTTGCCTTACAGTATAGGTGTGTCTGTGTCTTATCCACTGCCCGGTACAGTGTTTTATGAAAAGGTAAAACAGGATATGAAAGAGAAAACGAACTGGACAGATTCTGATGAGCTACAGTTGATGTTTCACAATACCTACCAGCCAGCATTTTACAAACAGCTGCATCGCTATGTGCAGGAGAATTATAGAAAACACCTGGCTATAGAACAGGCTAAGAAAGTGCTACGTGAACCCGCTGGAATTTCTTTTGCCGGTTTAAGAAAAATAATGTCCATACTCTATTACGCTCCTTCTGTATTTATCGCCAAACTAAAATTGAACACGCTGGAAAAGCCGACAAAAGTTATATATGAGTAAGGCTAAAGGCATGGATAATGAACAGGTCACAGCCGAGGCATTCTCCAGGCAGTCAGCGATATTTGATAAAATATACAGCCCAAATACTATAATACAATACAAGCGGCAAAGAGTAAGGGATGTGGTAAACAGATACTTGCCTGCTAATAGCAGGATACTGGAACTGAATGCGGGTACAGGTGAGGATACTATTTATTTTGCTACTCATGGACACAGAGTACATGCCACAGATATATCAGGCGGGATGCTTGCAAAGCTGAATGAAAAAGTACGTGCTGCCCATGCTGACGGAAACGTAACTACAGAACAATGTTCATTTACTGCATTAAACAGCCTGAAAGATAAAGGGCCTTATGATTTGATATTTTCAAACTTCGCAGGCTTAAATTGTACGGGCAGGCTTAATGATGTGCTATGTTCCTTCGATCCGCTGCTTGCTGAGAACGGACTTGTGGTATTGGTGCTCCTGCCACCGTTTTGCCTATGGGAAACTTTTTTGGCATTGCGTGGAAATTTTAAGGCGGCCTTTAGAAGATTTAATAGTAAAAATGGGGTTGATGCGCATATTGAAGGTGTGCATTTTACCTGCTGGTATTATAAGCCACAATATGTTATCAATAATCTGAAAGGCAGTTATGAAGTGCTGGATGTGGAAGGTTTGTGTAGTATAGTACCCCCATCTTATTTCGAGAATTTTCCGCATAAGCATCCACGGGTATATAAAACACTGAAAGGGCTTGAGCATAGGTTTAAAAGTAAATGGCCCTGGAAGAATATTGGAGATTACTACATTATAGCACTAAGAAAGAAATGACAATTACAGCTTGCTGAATAGGCGATAAAAGGTAGCGACTGTAATTGAACCACCAATAGCGATAAGTATTAACATTGCCCATGTTCTGCTATTGTTGTTTGTAGATGGCTGATCTGGTGCTACAAATCCATAGAGTATTTCTACAGTTGGGTCAAGTTCCTTAAGGCGCCATTCTGCTTTCTGTATTTTATCTTCCATGTCAGATTTTAGCTCAAATAGCTGTGGGATCTTTGTCAGCAGAGTGGCAGAATCAACAGAGGTTTCTGTGTGCTTAATGAACGTGGTATAGGCAACAATAACAGAATCGAGTGATGCGAGATCAGCATTCAGATATTGTATCTTTTGTATTTGCTGTTCGCGTTCTATAATATTTCTCTTTTTTCTGAAAGGACTGCTCATTAGATATTTGGGAATAGCTTGTTCCAAATCAGCAAAGATTTTATTGGATGTACCTTTAACTGTAATATACATAGGCCCACGATCGCCTGTGAAATCATCGTAAAGCGGTGTGCCGGTAATGTTGTTGCCATCTATAGATTGTATTGTTTTTGCATCAGCTTCAGCTATGTTTAAGGTACTTGCAAGTGTTGTATAAGAATGGCTTTTGGCTAAGTTGTCTAACTGTTGCAACATTTCGCCATAAGTTTTTTTGCTCAATGCGGTAAATTCACAAACCATAGTTGCTTTGTAATAAGGCGCAGATGTCCATAAGTAGTAGCCGCCTATCCCCGCAGTAATTACAAACATAATAATAGTTACAGCCCAATGTAGTTTAGCTGCGGTCAATATGTATTTAATACTATTGGAAATAAATGACGTGAAAGATTTCAGAAAATCTCTGGTATCATCGGCATTTATCATCTGGTATTCGTCCATAGCCATGTGCGCTATATGCAATTTGAATTCAAAGTACTCAATTTTGCCAATACTCTCTTCTGGTGATTGGCAGGGTGATTTTTTGAAACGTGCAGCGTGGTCTTAAAAGCGAGTTCATAGTCTGCCATTGGGTAGTTTTTTTTAGACCATTTATTTCGCCACCTGGTATCGGTTATTTGCATCAGCCTTTTATTAAGTTGTTCAGGCCGCAATATGTTTATAAAAGATTCGCAAAGTTTCTTCAAAAAACTTCTGCCGTCATCTATACTGCCTGTTGATACAAAAGGCATATAGCCATTAGGGAAGTATTGGTGCTGCCATTTGTTTTTGATGTTCAGCTCTCTATACAACGAACTGCCATGAAGCGGAATGATGCTTGCGAGCTCTGTAGCTGTAAAAATGTTTCGTTCCTCCAGTTCCAATTTTGATGTGTCAATAAAATAATTCATGCAAAACCGATGCTGTGCGCCAACAAGGAATGTTGCTTTCTTAAATAAATGCAATAAGCTGCGGCATATCCAAAGCCTGTTATTTTCCGTGATAATAAAAAAATCAAAATCGCTATTTGCTTCAGCATATCCTTTAGATATAGAGCCGGATATGCCTACGAAGCGAACAAATGGGAAACTATTTATTATACGCCCTGCTTTTACGGCCTTCGCGTATTTTTTTTGTGCTATTTCGTTCCCTTTTTTTCTACGCTCGGTTAAATATTCAATATTGGGTTGTACGCTATAAAAATCATTGTATTTATATACTTTCTTTTCTGTAAGTAGATCTTCAATAGCTTGCAGGAGTGCCTCAGTTGAGCATTGTTGGCTACAACTGCCATGAATTTCTGATGCCTTTAGTGGGTAGGAAAACAAAGCATAGTATTGTAGTGTTTTCAGCACTGCATTTTTTACATCAATATTTGTTGCTATTACTTCGTACATCGACTGGTTTATTTATTCGCCTTATTTATTTGCAGGTTTACTGGTGTTAATGATGGAGGCAGCGTTACTACTTGAGTTTTGCTTCTAGCCGCCAGCCATTTTGTAAAGTAGGCTTCTATTTTATTTGTTATGTTGTCCCAGTTGTATTCCGTGGCAATTTTTAATCGGTTATTATTTATCCAGCTGGTATAGTTGTCTTTGTCTATGCATATTTTTAAAAGTTCGGAAATGTCTGCTTCACTTTTGAAATAGAAGGCGTCATTTTCCAATACATGGCGGTTAAAAATATTGTCGTGAGCGCATATAAGGGCATCGCAATTCATCGCCTCCAGCAGCGATGGATTAGTACCACCTACCGAATGCCCGTGAATATATATGCGGCAGTTGTTGCGCAGTACATTAAGGCGTTGCATGTTAAATTCCGCGCCTGCAAATTGAATATGTTTATATTCTCCAAATTCTTTAAACATCTTTCGCCCGAAGCTGGTATGCATATAATCCCCGATCAATAATAGCTTTCTTTTGGGTTTTAAAGAGTATGCGCGTAGTACGGTGGCTATATTATTTTCAGGTTCGAAGCGTGCAATCAATAGATCATAATTCCCCTTGTCTACACCAAATGCTTCCAGTGTATCCATATCATCTATTTGAGGCTTATAGGCTTCTGCGCCATAGGGTATCATGGCTGCGTTTACACCATATTTGTTTTTCAGATAGTCCTGTATGCCTTTAGAATCTGCTATGAGGTGGTCGCTATATTTTACGCCCCATTTTTCGGCATAGGTGAGGAAATGCTGTGTCGTCTTATTATACTTAGCTCGTGTCCATTCAAGGCCATCCATGTTTGTGGCGAGGATAGCTGACTTAGGAAAGAGCCAGGACCATACGGTGCTGCTTGTATATCCTAGTTGCAGGATAATATCAAAATTTTGCTTTCTGCTATTTTT
>JAFDXS010000560.1 GCA_018267795.1 Bacteroidota bacterium
GTATTATCATTACCTTCAAATACCTGTTGTCCCCAGCGGTTGTACACACGGAACTCAAGTATTTTTTCGAATGTAAGATTAGATACATTGAAACGGTCATTCTTGCCATCACCGTTAGGTGTAAAGGCAGACGGAACAAACAGCTTACCACGATAATTGATATTTACATGTACCGTATCCTGTGAAGAGCAACCGTCAGCAGCTATACCTGTTACAGTATAGGTTACCGGTTCAGTTGGTGACGCTACAGGGTTCACTATATTCGGATTGCTCAATGTAGCTGTTGGTGACCATGTGAATACGTTAGCACCTTGCGCATACAGTTGCACACTGGAGCCATAATCTATTGTAGTGTCATTATTTATAATCTTCACTACCGGTATTGGCTTAATATCAATCTTCACGTTCAGCGTATCAGAACATGCTACAGAGTCTGTCACCACTACCTGGTAGGTTGTGGTATCGAGCGCTGAAGATATAGGATTGGCACAAGTAGTACAGCTCAGGGTAGTAGCCTTCTTATAGCCATTCTGGTACCACTGGTAAGAGTAGCCGCCTTTCGCATGGAAGGTTACTTTCTGACCAGAGCATACAGCTGTGTCTTTAGGATAAGCCGTAAAGTTATGCTTAGGAATAAAGATGTGAACCGTATCGCTCACAGTACAGCCATTACGTCCTTTGGTTGATACCTGGTAGTCGATAGAATTGGCTACGTAAGCTACCGGATTTTTTATAGTAGAGTCGCTCAGGAATAAACCCGGTGCCCATGTATAATTGAAGTAGCCGTCAGGTGCCGGACAATAGTAGAAAGTCGTTGCCGGCATATTTCTATATAGAAGGTTATAATAGCTTGTATTTGTTCCACCACATAAAGATGTTTGCGGACCATAGAACGACATAGTATTATTACCAAAAGTTGGAGTAGTGGTAGTATAGGCATAAGAATAGTTGCTGGTTGAAGAACCAAAACATACCTGTATAACTATATTTTGCGTGGTATCCCAGCTATACGGTGTATTAAATGGAATATGGAGTGTTCCAATACCTAAAGTAAGTGCAGGTGAAGTATATTCTAATACCATATTTCTCGTGCTCACGCTATCAGAAGTTGATGAGTAAGATGATTTTGGTGTGCAACCAATTCTCACCTCAACATTCTTAAATATAGGAGTACTGTAGTTGTATATACCCCATATATTCAGATCTATTGCTTTGATAGTACCTGAAGTCATACCCGATTTTAACATCATATCGCGTGGCACGATCCACTGGGTAAAGTTAGAATAGTAGTAAAAAGGACCAATATTGCTGCTGCTCTGTTCACCACCATTTAATACTTTGGTAACTGTAGGCGTAGCGCAGTTTTGGGGGTTAGCAGTACCGCATGCCATATTGCTTATTGGCTTGCTGCCCCTGCCATTTGCATCCAAATCGTAGCTATACTGCGGGCGGCAGTATACCAGGTCTTTGTTCACTACAGATATCTGTGTAGAAGTATCTACAGTGACATGCAAAGTAGAATCGGTAGTTGTACAAGAAGGATTGCCGGTTGCATATACCTGCAATGTATATTTCTGATTGGTACGTATGTTGCTTGCAAGAGGGTTGTAAATACTAGTACTGTTTAAGTAAGTACTTGGACTCCATTTGTAAGTATAAGCGTTTGTGCTCTGGCATACATTAAATGTAGTAGCCGGGCGTGAGCTTGAACCAAAAATATCGTAGGGGCCTGCATATGCACAACCATCATGAACACCTGTAGTGCCAAAATTATCCCATGCTTGAACACACTGTATACCGGGGGTACTTACAATGGTTGTCATATTGCCTTGAGGGCCGGTAGATGTTGTAGATGATAATCTTGAATCCTGATATAATGCCGAATAGCATATTTGAATGGCGAGATTTGTGCTACCGTCCCAATAATATGGAGTGGAAAATTGATATGTATTCACACCCTTTTTAACACCAATTTTCTTGGCAGTATATACATTAGTAAATGTATAACCTTTGAAAGAATAGCTACCTGAGGAAGTATTATAGTCAAAATGATCATCGGTAGTACATGCTGCACCTACTTTAAAGTTAGATAAACTATCGTTAGGTGAACTAATATTTATAGTACAAACATTAAATGAAATGCTA
>JAFDXS010000561.1 GCA_018267795.1 Bacteroidota bacterium
CGACATGTTGCTGATAAAATCATCTTTAAGTCTGCTAAGTCTTATTTGCTCCTGAAGGCTCCTATAGGCAAGCCAGAACGCCAGGCCCGTAACTGAAAGTAAAAAGAGTATAAACAACAGTTGGGGAAAAATGTTGCGGATAAGATACCCATTATAGTCCCCAATGACAATGCCATTTTCGTGTGTGAAGAAGCTGCTTGCTATAAATATGCTTTTTGCCTCACGGTTATTACTGTCTTTATTATTGATCCAATGTGCTGAAAAAGGCCAGCCATTCTGTTGCATTCTCGATGAAAAGATATCGTTAAACGCTATTGTGTCGAGGCGGAATAACCGTTTTTCTTCAGTGCCTGTTATATTGCTTAGAGACTTCAGCATAAGGTGAAGGCCCTGAGGGGATAATGCAATGTTGCTGGCCTGCTTTTCTGTTGTTCGCTGTTTGCCGGCTGCAACGATGCTTTCTACTTCTGTCTTATTTATAATAGCCGGGTCTGCAACATCATTAAGCAAAATAGAGTCTGCAATTTGCTCTTGCACATCAGTGAACAGGCTATTGAGGTCTTTTTGTAATTGCAGCTCATGTTGCTCATATTGATTATAGAGCCACTGTGCGGCAAAAAATACCAGCAGTGTATAGCTTAACCACATTATGCTTTTTAACCATTGCGGTCTTATTTTCTTTACAGCTATCATAGCAACACAAAATAACATGTAAAACGGTATAATAATATCCACCTTAACCATTTTTAACATTAATTGCCATTCCATTAACCATTACCGGCGCTTTATGCTGCTAATTTCATCCGTCATAAGATGCCGTATATGAATTACAGAAAAATAAATAATATTACAGGCTGGTCTATAGCAGCCATTGCCTACATCGTGTATCTGCTCACCATGGAGCCTACAGCGAGCTACTGGGACTGTGGAGAGTTCCTGGCCTGCGCCAGTAAGCTGGAGGTTGGTCACTCTCCGGGCGCTCCCTTCTTTATGTTGCTGCAGAGGCTATTTGGCATATTTTCTCCTTCACCCGCACGAATGGCTATTGTTATCAACTCATTGTCAGCACTTACAAGCGCTTTGACGATTCTGTTTTTATTCTGGACAATAACACATTATGCGAGAAAGCTCTTGTTTAGGAAAGAGGCCTCGCCAGAGGGTAGTCAGATATGGCTGATAATGGGCGCAGGCGCAGTAGGTGCATTAGCTTATACCTTTTCTGACACATTTTGGTTTTCAGCCGTAGAGGCAGAGGTATATGCAACATCATCTTTTTTTACTGCTATTACTTTTTGGGCAATACTTAAATGGGAAGATGTAGCAGACACAAAGTATGCAGACAGGTGGTTGTTGCTTATCGCTTACCTTATTGGTGTATCTGTAGGGGTGCATCTGCTCAATCTCTTGTGCATACCACCTATTATTATGACCTGGTACTTCAGGCGGTATAATGCATCTGTAAAGGGCAGTATTATCGCATTTTTTGTAGGTTGTGCTATACTGGCATTCGTACAGTTTGGGGTAATACAATATATACCTAAGTTCGCTGCCTGGTTTGATATCTTGTTTACTAACAGTTTTGGATTGCCGTTTGATACCGGTTCTATCACGTTTGTCATATTGCTTGCTGCACTGCTGATATTCTTTTTGCTCTGGGCTAAAAGGAAGAATTATTACCTACTGCATACTGGTGTACTATGTGTTATATTCATTGTTATAGGGTACTCCAGCTACGTGGTGCCACTTATTCGCTCGAGGGCTAATCCTGCAGTGGATATGACTAATCCAGATAACGCCATGAGCTTGATGAACTATGTGTCGCGTGAACAGTTTGGACAGCAGCCATTGTTAACCGGGCCAGACTTTACAAGTCCAATGGTTAGTGTAGAAAAGGCAGGCACTAAGTATGCACAAGTGAAAGTAAATGGCAAAGATCATTATGAAAGTGTGGGTGATGAAGTATTGCCTGTCTTTGACCCAACTACTACAAGGTTCTTTCCACGTATATGGGATAACAATGAAGGCCATCCGCAATTTTACAGGAGCTACCTGGGTCTTGCAGAAGGGGAGCAGCCAAGCTCTGCTGATAATATGAAGTTCTTCTTTGGCTACCAGATGAACTGGATGTGGTGGCGCTACTTTATG
>JAFDXS010000562.1 GCA_018267795.1 Bacteroidota bacterium
AAAATTGCCGTCCCCGGTATATCCGGCTGTGCCATTGCCTGCTACAGTAGTTATAATGCCTGTGCCTGCAGCTACTCTGCGTATTCTATTATTACCTTCGTCAGCTATAAAAATATTTCCTGATGCATCTACTGCGATACCTGATGGTGCTAAGAGTTTGGCATTCACAGCCAGTCCGCCATCACCCGCATAGCCTGACAGGCCATTTCCAGCTACAGTTGTTATTATACCTGTTGCGGCAGTTATTTTTCTAATTACAGCATTGCCAAAATCGCAGATATATACATTGCCGCTTCCATCTACGACTATACCTGCTGGGTAAGATAATTTAGCTTTTGTTGCAGGCCCGCCGTCACCGCTATAGCCTGCGGCACTGTCACCAGCTATTGTTACTATATATCCTGTTGAAAGGTTTACTTTTCGTATCCTGTTGTTGAGGCAGTCACTTATATATAGATTATTAGACGCATCTACAGCTATTGCTATAGGCAAGTATAACCCTACAAAAGCAGCTAATGCACTATCACCTGTATAGCCTGCTGTACCGTTACCTGCAACCGTTGTAATGATTCCTGTTTTGGCATCTACCTTCCTTACACGGTTATTGTACTGATCTGCTATATATATGTTTCCTGAAGTGTCGGTACATACATCTGTCGGCTGATTAAGCATCGCCTTGTTTGCAAGGCTGTCATCGCCCATGTATCCTTTAACACCATTACCTGCAAAGGTATTTATTGTTGCTTGTGCTTGTACTCCAGGTCTGCAAGTCAAGCAGAATAGAAATGATAATATAAATATTGTAGCTATAAAGCGCATTGTTTAACTCTTTCACCTCTAATATAGCTAATGTTCTCGCAACCATAGAGTCAGTATCCTTAAAGACTTTCTTATTGCGATGAGTCCATATTAGTTAAATTAACAATGTTAATACGCATGCTTTTGCACCTTTTGTGGATAACTCAGATGTCTTAACAAGCCTTAATTTTAGTTACTTTGTAAGAGTCAGGACAATCTCGTTATAATCAGGTAAATCGCGGTACAGAACAGTGAAATTTTCTCATTTACATAATCATACTCAGTTTTCATTATTGGATGGAGCTTCCGAAATAGGAAGGCTCTATGACAAAGCGCAGAAGGACGGCATGCCCGCAATGGCCATGACCGATCATGGTAATATGTTTGGTGCGTTTGAGTTTGTTGCAGAGGCATGGAAAAATAAAAAAGTAATAGGCAAAACAGAAGAAGGTAAAGATATAGTAGAGCCTGTAGTAAAGCCTATTGTGGGCTGTGAGTTTTACCTTGTAGAGAATAGGCATAAGAGACAGTTCAGCCGTGATGAACGTGATCAACGTTACCACCAGTTAATGCTGGCGAAGAATGAAGTAGGATACAAGAACCTGGTAAAATTGTGTTCGCTTGGTTATATAGAGGGTTTGTATGGTAAATACCCGCGTATAGACAAAGATTTGGTACTTCAATATCATGAAGGACTGATAGCTACCACTTGTTGCCTTGCAGCTGAGGTGCCGAGAACAATACTCCGAAAAGGTGAGGTAGAGGCTGAAAAAGTGTTTAAATGGTGGTTAGATCTTTTTGGAGACGACTACTATGTCGAAATGCAGCGTCATGATATACCCGATCAGATAAAGGTGAATGAGGTATTGCTGCGTTTTGCACAGAAATACAATGTACCCATCATCGCATCAAACGACAGCCACTATGTAGATCAGGATGATGCCAATGCCCACGACATTCTTCTTTGTATCAATACAGGCGAGAAGCAAAGTACGCCCAAGTATAAAGAAATGGGTGACGACGAAGTGGCAAGCAAGGATGCCCGCTTCGCATTTTACAACGATCAATTCTATTTCAAGAATACCGAGGAAATGTCCAAACTATTTAGTGACATTCCTCAGGCACTTGATAATACCAACCAGATAATAGATAAGGTAAAGCCCCTGAAGCTGGACCGTGATATATTGTTGCCGCACTTCATAGTACCGGAAGAATTCCATAACGACCAGGATGCTTTCCTCGAGCATCTTACATGGACAGGTGCTAAAGACCGCTATAAAGAAATAACACCGGAAATAGAGGAGCGCCTGAAGTTTGAGTTGTTTACCATCAGGACTATGGGTTTT
>JAFDXS010000563.1 GCA_018267795.1 Bacteroidota bacterium
TACCTTTACCGCCACCACCGGCAGATGCTTTGATAAGTATAGGATAGCCTATCCGGTTAGCTATTGCAGTAGCCTCGGCCAAATCTTTTATTGGGTCTTCAGTGCACGGCACCATAGGCACATTGAACTTCTTTGCAGCTTGTTTTGCGGCGATTTTACTGCCCATCATTTCGATGGAATATGCAGAAGGGCCAATAAATATGAGCCCAGCATCAGATACTGCTTTAGAGAATGAAGCATTCTCGCTTAAAAATCCATAGCCCGGATGTATGGCATCCGCACCTGTTTGCTTAGCTACTTCTATTATCTTGTCTGCACGCAAATAGGACTGTGCAGAAGGTGCAGGTCCTATGCATATTGCTTCATCAGCATAACGGACAAAAGGCATATTCCTGTCAGCCTCAGAAAATACGGCTACTGTTTTAATACCCATTTCCCTGGCTGTGCGCATTACACGCATTGCAATCTCACCACGATTGGCTACAAGTATTTTTTGCATTCGGCGAAATTAGTGGATAAGTTGATAGTTTGATAGTGTTTTGTCCTTTTAGCGTTACAAAAGGGCAAGACATGATATTATTCTATTATTTCTTCACCGGCTTCCTCTTCGGGGTGAAAATAGGCATATACAATGCTGGCTTTGGACATTCCCACCGCTTTGGTAAGCTCGCGCTCTGTGAGGGTGCTTATGTTCTTTACTGAGCGGAACATGCGCAGCAAATCAGTAGCTGTTTTCTCGCCTATGCCGGGTATGTCTTCCAGCTTATTTTTAAAGGTGCCCTTACTGCGTATCTGCCTGTGGAAGGTGATACCAAATCGATGCACTTCATCTCTTATACGCCGTACCAACAGGTGGGCGGGACTATCAAACGGCAATTGCAACGGCTCGCTGTCGCCCGGAAAGAATATTGATTCTTCCCTTTTGGCAAGGCCTACTATGGCCATTCTGCCGGTAAGGCCCAGCTTTTCTATACTTTCAAGCGCCGCACCGAGCTGGCCTTTGCCGCCATCTATTATTACCAGTTGCGGCAATGTTTTTCCTTCTTCTGTCAAACGCTTGTATCGTCGATATACAACCTCAGACATGGAGGCAAAGTCATTGATGCCTTCTACTGTTTTTATATGATAATGGCGGTAGTCTTTTTTTGAGGGAGCACCATTTCTAAAACATACCATTGCAGCTACCGGGTAAGAACCCTGGAAGTTAGAGTTATCGAAACACTCAATATGTACCGGCATTTCTCTTAATTGCAGGGCTTCCTGCAGCTCTTCCAGCACTTCCATGTCCAGCTCCTGCGATGAGGCTTTCAGCAGTAGTGTACCCTTTTTATTAAAGTCATCGCGGAAGAGCGAGGCATTCTTATAACTGAGGTCCAGCAGCTTTTTCTTATCTCCTGCTTTGGGTACTGTTATCTGCACCTCAGGATCTGTAACATTTATTGCTATAGGCACCACTACTTCCGGTGCATTGCTATGAAAAGTATCGCGCAGCCTGTCCATAGCAAGAGACAGTATTTCTTCATCAGATTCTTCCAGCTTTTTTTCTACCACTATTGTTTTTGTATAAACAATGTTGCCATTGCTTACCAGCATATAGTTTACAAAAGCATTTTTCTCATCACTAATTATAGTGGCCACATCTATATTACCCAAATGCGGATTTACTATGATGGAGCGGCTTTGGTAATGCTGCAGCGATTCTATTTTCTGCCTTATTATTTCAGCTTTCTCAAATGCCATCTCGCCTGCAAACCTTGCCATCTCCCCTTTCAGGAATTTTATCACTTCACCAGTATTACCCTTTAATATATGGCGCACCTGTTGCAGGTTCTGTGCATAGTCATCCGGTGTTTGCAAGCCTTCGCAGGGGCCTTTGCAGTTGCCCAGGTGATACTCGAGACATACTTTAAATTTACCACGCGCAATATTTGCAGGGGTAAGGTTAAGATTGCAGGTACGCAGCGGAATATTTTGCTTTATAAGGTCAAGCAATTCGCGCACACGACCAAGGCCTGTAAATGGACCAATATATTCAGAGCCATCACGTATGATGCGGCGCGTAAAGAACACCCTGGGAAAAGATTCTTTCTTTATGACGATATACGGATAGGTCTTATCGTCTTTCAGCGCGATATTGAAGCGTG
>JAFDXS010000564.1 GCA_018267795.1 Bacteroidota bacterium
GGTACTCATGCGTAGTATCGGTAAGGGTAAACGTATAGCCCCCGGTACACATTATCGTATCTGTGCTCACTGCTGTGCCTGCTGTTATCGGACCATTACATGGACGGTAGTCAATGTTTATCAGGTAGTCTCTTATTTCACCGTATGAGTATGAACCAGGACCGCAAGGATTCAGCGGGTTAGACTGGTAGATACCCAGTAGTACGCGCATGCCGGTGATGCCAACCTGTGCAGCATCAGGAATGCGCACAGAATCAGTAACTGTTGGCGAAGTAGCTGATAAAGGACTTTTATTAAGTACTAATTCTCCGCCTGCGGCATCAAAGGTGCCACTGTGGTCGTAATCTATGTACACATTGATCGGGTAGCCCGCACCGTAGTAATAGCTGGTGTAAGATACTTCTGTTATATAAAAACGATACAAGCTGTCCAGGTACACGGTGGACGGAGCCAGCGTGTCTGCAAAGTTGGTATAACCGTGAAGTCCGGCCAATGCGCCATAGTATAAGTTTTGCGCCCATGGATTGTTCAGTATTGGGAAGGCCGAGGTAGAATGGTTCATCACAGAATCACCGCTTGGCAGCCTGGTAATAGACATATTACCAATAGCACCATAGATATAGCTGCTACCCGGTGTCGGATTACAATAACATTTATAGAATGGTTTCAATGTTATCAGCACTGCATTGCTGGTATCGGATAGGCCACTGTTAGTACATTTTACTATACAGCGCACATATTTGTTAGTTGTGAAGTTAAAGCTGCCTACCAGTGACGTATCGCCTATTTCATCTACCCAGGTAAAGCCATCAGTCGATGTTTGCCATTGGTAGAACAGGCCTGCCACCTGGCTGGTGCCGGTGAGATTAAGATTAAATGGCTTATTGGCACATGGGGATACGCCTGTCAGTGTACCTGCCGTTGGCTTACCATCGCATGGCGGTAATATCTTCACATTGTCAAGGCCTACCCCACCAGTGAAACTATACACATAGCTTGTAGTACTCTGGAAGTTAATTACCGTCTTAGCCGAGTTGGACGGTATTTTAGCCGAAGCAAACTGCCAGGTACCGTTACCGTTATAGTCCTGTCTTAGTCTTGTGAAGGTTGCACCACCATCCGTTGACAACCAGGTAGTAAGTGTATCAGTACTATATCCGGAATAAGAAGGGGCTTTGGTGTTTACATAATATTGAAGCTCTTTACCACCAGTAATGGTGCTGCAATCCAGGAACAGGTACAAGTTAGCAGGCTGCATCGGGTTGCCATAAAAGTAATACGTGTATCTGCGGGCAGAATGACTGCTGTCCTGGCTGACCGGAGAATATAAATACGGCGAATAGCTGTAAGGGTAGTAATAACTTGAGCTACTGCCCTGGTCGTCCCTGCGCCAGCTGTTGTTACCTGTAGAAGGATAGTTAGCCCAGTTTGATATGTTGGAGCCTGAGGCTACTACCGGTGCGTCATTGCTGGAGCAACGGCTGTTCCAGTTCTCAAAGCTATAGTGGTAGCCCGGCCCTGCAGGTGCAGGCAGGTTAATAGCTGCGTATGATGGTCTATTAGTAAAGCCTATTGTTGTTGCACTGGTAGTAGTGGAGCCGGTAGCATATGCACAGCTCACTACTGCTTCATATTGTATAGTATCAAACAATGATGGTGTTGTATATGAATATGTAGTGCTTCCACTGCCACCCAATGCATTCACAAATGTTGTAAATGGAGAGGTTGACTGCATCCATTGATAGCTTAACCCACCTACCAGTGGCAGGCTACCTATATTGAGATTATAGCTCGCACCAGGGCAACCTGTCACAGTACCTGAAGGGCTAAGGCTGGCAGATGACGGCACGCCGCTACATGCAGGGCCTACATATACACTGTCCAGGCCAATGTCTGAATACTGATATGAATAGCCATACCCAACAGGGTCTCCGCCATTTCGCTTGCCTAAAAATCTTATTATAGTTGTTGCTGAAGTGGATGGTATTTCCAGGCGCACCTTCTTCCACTCCTGTGCAGTATCTGCTCCCCATATTTGGGTAAAGGTGGTACCACCGTTGGTAGATAAAAATACATCCAGCGAATCATTTATATAAAGCCCTGCAGGCGTGTATCCCGGCCATTGGCTTTTGA
>JAFDXS010000565.1 GCA_018267795.1 Bacteroidota bacterium
TCAAAAGCCAATGGCCGGGATACACGCCTGCAGGGCTTTATATAAATGATTCGCTTGATGTATTTTTATCTACCAACGGTGGTACTACTTTTACACAGATATGGGGAGCAGATACTGCTCAGGAATGGAAAAAGGTGCGCCTGGAAATACCATCAACTTCGGCAACAACGATAATAAGATTTTTGGGTAAGAGAAATGGTGGCGATCCGGTGGGTTATGGCTATAGCGAGCAATACAGCGATATAGGCCTCGATAGTGTATATGTAGGCCCAGCCTGCTCTTCATTGTCCGGCTCTATGGCATTAAGCCCTTCAGGTACCGTAACAGGTTGTCCCGGCGCAGCATATACCGTTAATATAGGTGGCCTGCCATTGGTAGGTGGACTCACTTATCAATGGATGCAAGCAACAGCTCCATTCAGCAGCTTTATTAATGCAGTAGGTGGTGCAGGCAGTACCAGTTATTCCTATACTACACCAACACTATTTGATTCTATACAATATGAGGCAGTAGTAAGCTGCCCGGCTACCTCAAGTTCTGTAACTACGGCAGCCACTACATTTGCGTTTAGCAATAAACCATCGTATGCGGCTATCAATTTACCTGCACCTGCAGGGCCAGGCTATCATTACAGCTTTGAGAACTGGAACAGCCGTTGCTCTACTAATGATGCCCCTGTGGTAGCATCAGGCTCCAGCATATCAAACTGGGCTAACTATCCTGCTTATGGCAACAGCAGCTGGCGCAGGGATGACCAGGGCAGCAGTGCAGGCTGGGGCTATCCATATACATATTCACCGTATGAATATTCCCCTGTAGGTTATGACAGCAGCCACTCGGCGCGCCGTTCTACTTACTATCATTATGGCGCTGCACAGGACCCATCTAACCTGTACCTGTTTGTAGATTGCAGTACGCTAACCGGCGGTAAAGAACTGCAGTACTATGTGAACATAGGTAAAAGTGCAGGCTACGCGGCTGATACTATTTCCAGCTGGTTATCTACAGATGGCGGAGCCACTTTCAGCCTGCTTAGAAAAGACTATGCACAAACCGGAACATGGACTTTTGCATCAGCAAAAATACCTACCAACTCGGCTAAGACAGTAATATGCTTCCAGGGCAGCTATGGTGATCCTAATTATAGCTTCACCACAGGTATGGGCCTCGACTACGTGAAGATATTACCGCCATGCGATGGTAAGCCAACTGCCGGTACCCTGACAGGGGTATCACCATGTGCCAATAAGCCATTTAACCTTCAGCTCACCGGTACCAGCCAGGTGGCAGGCCTGTTCTACCAATGGCAGACATCTACTGATGGCTTTACCTGGGTAGATGAAATAGGCGATACATCATTGATAGGCAACTTTAACCTCACAACAAATAAATATATACGCTGTATAGTAAAATGTACTAACAGTGGCTTGTCTGATACCAGCAATGCGGTACTGATAACACTGAAACCATTCTATAAATGTTATTGTGATCCGTCAGGAGGTAACAGCTATATCTATGGTGCTTTTGGCAATGTGTCTATTACCAGGCTGCCAAGTGGTGATTCTGTGATGAACCATAATACATCACCATTCCCGATACTGAACAATCCATGGGCGCAATCACTGTATTCTGGTGGTTCAAGATCTGCATTGTATGGACATACGGACTTCGATACGCTTGTACCCCCTACTGTTTATCTCGATAGCTTGTACCGTTTTTATATAACTGAGGTGTCTACTTTTAGTTCTTTTTATAGCGGCTACCCAATTAACGTATATATAGATTATGACCACAGTGGTACTTTTGATGGTGCAGGTGGGGAATTGGTACTTAATAAAAATGCTGTGTCGGCTACTTCGCCAACAGTTACTGATTCTGTTCGTATTCCTATTGACGCACCTGTTGGCATAACGGGCATGCGCATATTGCTAGGCATTTTCTACTCCAGCCCTATTAATCCATGTGGGTTTGGTGCCTATCCGTATGGCGAAATGCGCGACTATCTGATCAACATTGATTACCGTCCATGTAATGGTCCGATAACAGCGGGCACAGCAGTGAGCACAGATACTATAATGTGTACCGGGGGCTATACGTTTACCCTTACCGATACTACGCATGAGTACC
>JAFDXS010000566.1 GCA_018267795.1 Bacteroidota bacterium
TGATAAATGTGGCCAGGGAACTGCATGACAATATAGGCCAACTGCTAACACTGATGAATATACAGATAGAGCAGGAAAAGCTGGATAGACCGGATATACAGCAGGTAATGAAGCCCATAGAAGAAACACTACAAGGCACCATACAGGAAGTTCGTGTGCTGGGCCGCAACCTGAACAGCGATTTGCTGGAACAGAATGGACTGATAAATACGATAGAAAATGAAGTGAACCGCTTGAAAAACCTTAACCAGTTTACGGTACACTGGAGCCATGATGGGGTAGAGCCTGATATGGATAAAAACAAGCGCGTGATGGCTTTCCGTATTTTCCAGGAGATGATAAATAATATGCTGAAGCATGCAAGGGCTGCCAACGTTTATATATCGCTGCAAGGGAAAGAGAAATTTGGCCTGACTGTGAAGGATGATGGCAGGGGTTTTGACGTGCATGAGGCTATGAATAAGAATACAAGCTCAGGATTGAAAAATATAATGAAGCGTGCAGCGCTGGCAAATTTAGATTATGAAATTGATGCTGCTGTAGGAAAAGGCTGTATTTTTACGCTGAAACAAATAGGTTAAGAGACCTCTATTATGCCGCAGGATATTTCAATAGTATTGGTTGATGACCATACAGTAGTGAGAAATGGATTGAAGTCATTGATAGAGCGTATGGGCAATTACACAATCACCTCCCAATTTGATAATGGTAAAAGATTTATTGAGGCTATTCCTTTGCCACAGCAGCCCGACCTGGTAATAATGGACCTGACTATGCCGGAAATGGATGGAAAAGAAACTACCAAGTGGCTGAAAGAACATGGCATTAATTACCCGGTACTGATATTAACGCTTGATACTACGGAGAAAACAATAATAGACCTTTTTAAGCTTGGAGTACGCGGGTACCTGCCTAAAAGCTGTACTGCAGAGGTGCTGAAAAAAGCGATAGAGGATGTAATAGCAACAGGGTATTACCATAATGAACTGCTTACCAAGGCACTGACCCAGGAGGAAAGTAAAACTAAAGGGAAAGAACAAGGCCCTGTAAACCAAATAACAGACAGGGAAAGAGAGTTTCTGCAATTGGTTTGCGATCAACGGGAATATACCTATGAACAGATAGCTGATATAATGAAAGTGCATCGCCGCACAGTGGATGGATATAGAGAAGCTATCTTCAGTAAATTCAATATAAAATCGAAAACGGGCCTGGTACTTTTTGCTATAAAGTATAATCTTATTTCTATACCAGGCCTCGCCTGATTCGTACTTACATTTTCATTCTGCCGGGATATATGTGCAAATAAATTTCGCCGCCCAGGGGAGTGTTGCCATAGAGGTTTTTCAATTCATTGTCTGCACTATATATAGATAACTGCGCACCTAATGCTGTAGTAAGGTTGTCAATATGCAATAGGTCATAACCCAGGCCCAGTGTAGCCATGTTTAATGGGTGCAGTACATGCTCATCATATAATAATGGCGACAGGTTCAGTTCTTCGCCTGACTTGGCTACCCATTCGTAACGGGTATAAATAGCTAAACGATGCAGTTTTAACGTAGCCTCGATCAATGCCGAGTTTGATGCGTCTTCACCTGCTGTTTTGTTCTGTCCCCATAGTGCTGTAGCTGCAATATACTTTTCAGTACTAAATGGGTAAACATAAGTGGCAGAGGCCGTGTTACGATAAACATTTTCGTCTGGCCTTAGCGCTTCAGGGCTTTTTATGAAGCCTTGTGATATTTGCAAAGCCCAATGCTCATCGGGATTGAAGGATAGTCTTGCACTGCGGGAATCAAATTTTGGCTTGTCGAAATCATACCTGTTTTCATCGGGTTCGCGACCTGTGAATAAAGAGCCTTCAAGTTTAAACTTGCCATAGCGAATACCCAGGGTGCTGACACCAAAGGTGATATGTGTGGCGTCAGACCAGTGATGACCAATAGGCGCATCGGGATTGAACATGCCGGAAGGCCTGTGCATAAATGTTACAGGACCTAATGCCGGCTCGCCCGGATAGCCTACATACAAGAATGCATCAGCCTTTTGAGAAAAGGAATGTGCATAGCTTACGGATAGCTCTGAAAATAAGTCGTGAGGATGTTGCCTGTCAACC
>JAFDXS010000567.1 GCA_018267795.1 Bacteroidota bacterium
TCGCACTGATATTTGTCTGTATCACATGGGGCACTACTTACCTGGCCATTCGCGTGGGTGTCTTGCACTACCCTGCCTTTCTTTTTGCAGGCGTGCGGCAGTTCATAGCCGGCATCCTGTTAATGGTGCTTGCATTAATGGCTAACAAAAACAAAGACCTCTCCCGGAAGAATATTCTGCGACAGATGCTTATTGGCTTTCTCATGCTTAGCATAGGCAATGGTTGTGTAACATGGGGAGAAAAATATGTGCCCAGTGGCATAGCAGCATTGCTTTGCTCTATCATGCCTATATTTGCCGTCAGCATCAGTCTGCTCTCTGCTAAAAAAGAACATTTTAATCTTTCTATAGCTGTCGGTATGCTGTTAGGTTTCTTAGGTGTAGGGCTTATTTTCAAAGACGATATCAGCAAGTTTACAAATCATAGTTATCTCGCAGGTATCCTTAGCGTATTATTGGCCACCTTCTCATGGGCTTGTGGCAGCATTATTAATAAAAAGAACACTAAGCCTGTTAATCCTTTTTTTAATTCAGGTCTGCAATTATTCTTTGGCGGCGTGTTCATGCTTATTGGCAGTCCGCTCATAGACAACTACAATGGCTTGCAGCTATGGAATGCGGATGGGTTTATGGCCTTGTGCTACCTCATCACATTTGGCTCTGTGCTTGCCTATGCTGCCTATATGTACGCTTTGGCAGAGCTCCCGGTAGGTATAGCTACCATTTACGCGTATGTAAATCCGTTAGTAGCTGTTGTTCTTGGTTATTTAATACTAAGCGAACCATTAAACATTTATACTGCTTTAGCTTTTGTTACCATTATGACGGGTGTCTTCCTGGTAAATAGGGGCTATAGAAAACAACACAAGCCGGTGATAATTGAAGCACTAAGTAAAGTACCGGTCGAATCATAAATAATCTTAAAAATTTGTAATTGTATGGAGTACACTATTTCAATCACCGAACAGACAGAAAGAAAAATTACAGATACCAAATCCATTCCTTTTGGCAAGGTACCTACCGAGCACATGTTCATTGCCGAGTACCGGAATAATAAATGGAGCAATCCCCGCATAGTACCTTTTTCTCATCTTGTATTAAGCCCCTTTGCACTTTGCCTTCACTATGGGCAAACTGTTTTTGAAGGTATGAAAGCATTTATGATGCAGGATGGCCGCATAAATATTTATCGCCCGGACAAGCATTACGAACGCTTCACAAAATCACTGGACCGCATGTGCATGCCTGCCGTACCAAAAGATTTATTTACAGAAGCATTACACCAGTTGGTACAGCTGGACAGTAACTGGGTACCGGAAGAAGCCGATGGGGCATTATACATTCGCCCTTTCATGATAGCTTCTGAAGATCGTATAGGTGTAAAGGTTTCAGATGAATATTTATTCATGATCGTTTGCTCACCAGCCTACCAGTATTATGCTAAGCCCCTGAAAGTAAAAATTGAGAACCGTTTCGTACGCGCAGCGGATGGTGGCACGGGCGCGGCAAAGTGTGGGGGCAATTATGGCGCTGCGTTCTACCCTACGCAACAGGCACGCGAAGCTGGCTATGACCAGGTGCTATGGACAGACAGCAGGCACCATGAGTTTATAGAAGAATCTGGCACTATGAATGTAATGTTCTATATAGACAATGTGCTTATTACTCCCCCGCTATCCGGTACTATTCTCGATGGCGTAACACGCGACTCATTGCTTACACTTGCAAGAGAAAAAGGCATACAGATACAGGAACGCCCGATAAGCTATACTGAGATACAAATGGCACTGGAAGATGGTAAGCGCGTAGAAGCATTTGGTGCAGGTACGGCAGCAGTAATAGCTCCTATAGAAACTATAGGAGTAGGCAACAAGCACTATAATTGTTATATAGGTGAAGACGCACTCATGTACCGCCTACAGGAAGAATTGTATAATATTCGTAAAGGCATTACTGAAGACAAACACAACTGGAACTACATTATTTAATATGCAGCCAATAAACATTTTATACAACGGCTATACTATTACAACAGACAAAGCGCTGTTGCAACCCATGGCTATTCACAAATGGTTATCAGAGGAATCATACTGGGCAAAAAACATTCCTTATAGCA
>JAFDXS010000568.1 GCA_018267795.1 Bacteroidota bacterium
GATAAACCAGAAGGTGGTGGGCCAGACGCTAAGGAAACAGCATGCTATAGTAGAAATAGTAGGGACAGGGGCAGCAGCAATAAAAAAACTGCAGGAGCAGAGCTACGATATAGTACTGATGGACCTGCAAATGCCAGAAATGGATGGCTATGCAGCAACACAATATATAAGGGATGTATTGAAATACACCGTGCCTATAGTGGCAATGACAGCAGATGCACTAAAAGGGGAGGCTGACAAATGCTTTGAGGTAGGAATGAACGACTACATATCCAAACCATTTGAGCCTAAAGACCTATATAAAAAAATACTCTATTTAACGCATCGCAACGATGCGAAGAAATTATAGGGTGGGAAAAGAATAATGGGGTGAGATATCCACCCCATTATCCACATATTTTTTAATGATAGATGACTTGCATACCCAGACGTATGGCAATATCGCGTTCCAGCTGGGCACCGCGGCTGTCCTGCCAGCAAGGCAGTAAATGCACTTCGTCGCACTCCAGCATGTACTTTATATTATCGCGCATTACGTCTTCCCAGTTTTTTTGAGTATCATATAAAGAAGCGGGACTCACGACTTTATACCCCATCATAGATAATTCTTCGGCAGCACGACTGAATTTTTCTTTCACCTGATTTTCTGGCAGGCCGCTTACCTTACCTGCTATAAATATTGTTTTGCTCATAACCCTCTTTGTTTATATAGTATAGTAGTTTAAAAATATCGTTCCATAAGATGAGGTAAAGATCCTTTCAGCATCACTTATGTATTAGAAAAATGACAATGTTAAAACGCTTATAATACGTTTATATACGGGAGCATTTTTTCTTGGTTTTTCCTTTTCCCTCAGATGGCTATAAAATGTGACGAGCAACTCATGCTTTTCGTCTCTTCTTGTCTTTTTCATTTCGTTTTCACTTTAGTGCGTACTTAAATATTGTTTATTGATCTTTACAATTCATCTCTATAAGTGGGTAATAAAAAACCGTTCCAATGAAAGCGCCAGGAATAGCGCTCTGTAAAGGAACTTTGTTTAACTAAACATGCGTAGGGTTATAACACTCCTAAGGCGTTTTACAGGGGCTGGCTTCTTTTGATTTTCGCGTTTATGCAAATGGCTGTAGAACTTCAACAGCAACTCGCGTTTCTTGTGTTTAGTTATCGTTTTCATATTGGTTGAACCGGGTTTTGGGCTATGCCTGTGCTTTTTTCATTTCTATAAAAAACAATTCATCCTGCACCACCTGCAGCCCTAAATCACGCAAAAATGGTGCTACGTTTTCCTTGTTCCTGTCGGCCAGTAAAAGATCTTTTGCGGGTTCCTCGTTCAGCCTTACATATTCAGGCAATTGCTTTTTGAGGCGCTCAAGCACCATGCTCCAGGTATTGCCCCGCAAGGTTTTCAGCCTGGGGTTGCCCAGGCGGAAGCCTAAGGAGCCATATACCGTATGCATACTTCTGCGCTTGCAAAACAGAATCTCTTTTTGTTCGCGGCAATAGGTCTCAAGCACCTCCTGGGCTGCATTTTTTTTCTCCTGCAGGTAGCCAAGCTCATCGCTGTATTTTTCTTTTATTTTCGTCATCTCGGCATCCAGTTTTGCAAATATCTCTGCTTCCCTTGCTTCAGAACCTGCATATTGTGAGAGGGCTTCTTCAAACTGGGCAAGACTGATGCCGGCTATTACTCTTTTTGATATTCTCTTTGTCATGGTTATGGGTTTAAAATATTTACGATGCAAGGCTTCTGCCTGTTTTGCTATAGCGGTCTATCTGCCCTATTATGGAGCTGATGATAATGCTTGCATACTTATCCTGCCGAAGGTCCAGCATACCCCATAGCTGGCGGAAGGCTATAGCTTCAGTGCCGCTCATGTTCAGGGTATATAGTTCCTGGTTTCTTTCTTTCATCTTTCGTAAACGGTGATGCAACTCTGTTAAGTATTCGTGCAGTAGTTGTTCATGTTCATCTTCGGGTTTAAACTGTTTCAGCATATCATCGCATATAATATGCAGTGCCTCTACCCGCTCATGATTGATGCGTGCTTTTACAGCATTAATTAATCTTTTAGCCATTGGGTTACGGTATTTAAAGCAGTGTTATATTTTT
>JAFDXS010000569.1 GCA_018267795.1 Bacteroidota bacterium
TAAATGATATGAAAAAACAGGAAAAATCGCTGACGCTTTTGGAGCAATTTCTACCGCCAAATACATTTGACAAGGTAGCGCCATTTTTCAAAGAACACACTATACACCTTACGCTGACACATGAAAGAAAAAGCGTACTAGGTGACTACCGCGCTCCCTACCGCGATATACCCTACCACCGCGTAAGTATAAATGCTACACTCAACCAATATAGTTTCTTAATAACACTGCTGCATGAGCTGGCACATATGCTCACGTATATACACTTTAAAGACAAAGTGCAGCCGCATGGCAGGGAATGGAAAACACAGTTCAGACATATACTGATACCATACCTGGGCAAGCATATTTTTCCGGCAGATGTAGAGAAAGCCCTTATATCTTACCTGCATAATCCTGCAGCGAGTACTTGTACAGACCCTGCATTATTTAAGGCATTATACCAATATGATGAACGCAAACCGGGATATAAGCTGGTAGATGATATAGAGATCAACAAATATTTTGAGACAGATGACGGGCGACGCTTTCAAAAGCTCGAGAACCTGAGAACACGCAGCCGCTGCAGGGATATAGGCAGCGGTAAAGTGTATTTTTTCCAGGGCATAGTGGAGGTAAAAGCTGTGCGTGCAGCTAAATAACCGGTTATTATACATCTCTTTCCATATTATAAAAGCTGCCTTATTAGCAGCCATTATAATATTCACCCCTTTTTTCACCCTTGAGGGGATTTATTAAATACTGTAAAACAGATATGTTTATTTGTACATTTGCTGCTCTGAAAATTTAATAAAAAGATAAAATCAATAAAAGGTATGAGCCTTAAACACACACTACTTGCAGGTGTCGTGTTGGCCGGATTAGCTTCCTGTCAACAGTCTGCAACGAAGTCAGAAACGAAAGCAGAAGCAGAACGCAAGCTGCTGGACCCGGCAAACATGGACACTACCGTGCGCCCGGGAGACAACTTCTTCTTCTATGCTAATGGCGCATGGCTGAAAAAGAACCCAATACCGGGTGACCAGACACGCTGGGGCAGCTTTAACGAGCTACAGGAAAACAACTACAAAGCACTGCACCAGCTACTGGATGATGCGGCAGCAAAGAAAGATGCAGCCAAAGGCTCACCTGAACAAAAAGTGGGTGACTTCTACCGCAGCGGTATGGATAGCGCAGGTATAGACAAAGCCGGCATTGCACCACTGAAGCCTATACTGGACCGCATAAACGCAATACAGGATGGCAATGGCGTAATGACTGAAGTAGCTGTGGAACATACACAAGGTATAGACCAGCTCTTTGGCTTTGGTGTATCGCCTGATGATAAGAACGTAACTAAGGAATCCTGCCAGTTTTATCAAGGCGGATTAGGCTTACCTGACCGTGATTATTATTTTAATAAAGATGCTCGCACTACAAAAATACGTGAGGCATACCAGCAGTATATACCTAAGATACTGGTACTGATGGGTGAAGACAGCACCATGGCTAAAAAGGATGCTGCCGATATATACAAACTGGAAACAGCGCTTGCTAACGCGTCTATGACACGCGTGGAAGAACGTGACCCATACAATGTGTATCATAAATTTGACCTGGATGGTATTAATAAAGTGACTCCGGGCTTAGACTGGAAAGCATTGTTTACTAACCTGAAAATAAAAGGCACTGATACACTAATAGTAGGTATGCCTAAGTTCTTCCAGGAAGTAGCAAAAGAACTGAAAGCTACCCCAATAAGCGTATGGAAGAAATATCTTTCGTTCCACTTGGTGAATGATATGGCGCCATACCTGAGCAGCAATTTTGATGCAGCGCATTTTGCTTTTTATGGTACTACCGTAAGAGGACAGAAAGATCAAAGACCACGCTGGAAGCGCGTATTGAGCGTAGTAGATGGTTCAATAGGCGAACTGCTGGGACGTATGTATGTAGATAAAAACTTTAAGCCTGAAGCAAAACAACGTATGCTGGAGCTGGTAAACAACCTACAGCAGACTTATGCTGAACGCATAAAGAGCCTTGACTGGATGAGCGACAGCACTAAGCAGAAAGCCCTGGTGAAACTGAACGGCTTCATGAAGAAAATAGGCTATCCTGACAAATGGAAAGAC
>JAFDXS010000056.1 GCA_018267795.1 Bacteroidota bacterium
TAAAATACATGGACATAAAGCTTAAACAATATAGAAATAACAGTAAAAATAGCAACTATAAATGCCGGGCAATAATACCGTTAATAATTCCCGCTAAACTGTATATCATAATATGCGTTCCACCATCTATCCAGAAGTCAGGATTGACATAACGAGGCGAAATAATCTTGTCTTTTGTACCATGCAATTGCACATAATCGTCGCAATATGTTTCGTTGTTCCATGTCAGCAGTGCTTTCATAGCCCATTTGAGAAATACAGTATCTGTATCGCGCAATATACCTGCAAGCATTTTCTTTTCCTCCTCTGTTTGTGCACCAAAACGGGAATAAAATATCTTATTGGGAAAATGCTTGAGAATTCCGAAAGGTATCAGCTTGTACTTGATAAAGAACTTCACAATGCCGGGATCTTCACCCAGCTCATGTTTTGTCTTTGCAGAAGAGATGAGGAAAAGCTTTTTCACAGGCATGATTTTGGCTATTTCGACTGCCAGCATACCACCGAAAGACATCCCCAGTATTATAGGATCAGGCTCCGGTATAGTTGCCGCCATTTTTGCCGCGTATGTTTCTACCGTATCTGCATCCTGTGCAACGACCCAGGGGAGATAAATAAAATTCACTCCATCAACTGCCAGTTTACTAAATATTCGCTCGTCGGCGCCAAGACCACTAATGCAATAAACGTTTTTCATAATACAACAATAATAAAGATAGAGGGTTAAGATTGGTACAAGACATTAAATATTTTAAAAAAACATTATTAACTTGTGTATAGCGCATGATAGATATGTTATGACACGCCCTTTTTCGCTCTGCATTTATTGTATAACAATATTGTTCCTGCTTTCAGCTTGCCACAATAAGCAGAAGGAAAAGAACAATACGGAGATGAGTGAAGCGGACGAAAAAGAATACCTGGCAGACAGCCTGCTGAACAATATAAAAGCACTGTCGAGCTTATACAAAGACTGGACTAATGCATACAAAGAAAAGGATGCACACTTCTCGCTGGACAGCTTCGAATATTTAAGCGAGTACAATGATGAGTTTTTAAACAGCAGTTTTACTCCAGACAAAAATTTTTATAAAAAATATGGTCCACTACTGGTATATAATTTTGACTCCACAAAATTCATAGACCTCTTTAGTTACTACCTGGTTTTGAATATAAATAAAAACGGCAAGGTAACCAGCGGTGGAACAGAAGCAGACCAGGAAGTAGCAGTGATAGATAAAAAAACAAACACACGCTATAGAGTATTTTTCTGCGGTACGCCTTGCTTTGTAGCAAAGGCAAGCTGGCTGGATAATGAAAAGATTGTATTATTCGGCTTAACTACGGAAGATGGTGATGATAACTATACGCCTACTATCTGGCTGATAGACCTAAGAACGGCCTCTACAACAGAGTATAACTATAATAAAAGCATTAATGAACTGAGCCCGGATGAGCTGCTGGAACGAATACTACGATCGAAAGGGATAAAATAGCTATGCTACCGCTTCGGAGAAATGCTTTTTAAAGGCATCTATAAGCTTAGAGCTAATGATCTTGCCGGAAAGCTCAATCATATTCCTGAAAGCTAAAGCATGCGATATACCATGGCCTATTACTACGGGGCTATTGATACCAAGAATAGGCGTACCACCGTATATCTCGTAATTGAAATTATTCAGGAATTCGTCTTCTACGTGACGTTGCTCTTTGAAAATATGGTAGATAGACTCTGCCATTTTGAGCACTACGTTGCCAACAAAACCTTCGCAAACCAATACATCGGCCTTATCCAGAAACAGGTCGCGACCTTCTACATTGCCTACAAAATGAATTTGTTCATTTTCCTTTAATAAAGGATAAGTGGCCTGAGCAAGCAAGTTGCCTTTACCTTCTTCCTCTCCGAGATTAAGGAGTGCTATGCGAGGCGTTTCTATACCAAATACATGCTTTGAATAAAGAGAACCAAGCTGTGCGAACTGAACGAGATTTTCAGGTTTGCAATCGGCATTAGCACCAACGTCCAGCAAGAGATTGAAATCGCCGGTAACACGAGGAACAGGAGAAGCAATAGTAGGCCTTAGGATACCTTCTATTGTTTTTACAGAATACATGGCACCTACCATCATAGCCCCGGTATTGCCTGCGCTAATAAAAGCATCAGCCTTACCAGCCTGCAGTAAACCAAAGCCAATAGCTATACTGGATTGTGGTTTCTCCTTGAGCGCTTTGGTAGGATGTTCGTTCATCTCTATCACCTGAGGCGCATCTACAAAAGTATAGCGATGCTGATGAGCATCGAGCAAAGAAAGATAAGGCGCAGCAGCATCGGCACTGCCAATAAGCAGCAAATGTACTGAGGAGTCAGGCATTTGCTCTAAGAATAGTTGAACACCCTTAATAGCTTCGGCAGGAGCATAATCTCCGCCCATGATGTCGAGCCCTATCTTCATTTAAGTGTAAAGTATTCCGTTATTGATTTGGTTCACCAGGAGTCGCAGGATTTTTGTCTATTACCACTTTACCGCGATAATACAACTTTCCCTCTACCCAATGTGCGCGGTGGCGCAGATGGCTTTCGCCTGTTACCGGATCAATACTCCATGTAGCTGCCACTGCTTTGTAGTGCGTACGGCGCTTAGCGCTGCGTTGCTGGGAGTGGCGTCTTTTTGGATTAGGCATCTTATTTAGATTTTATTTCGTTTTACGTTTATTACTTTTTTGTTTCAGTGCTTCCAGTCCTTTCCAGAGGTCATTTTTAGGGGCCTCATCGCCGGGTTCTGAAAGCTTATTAAGCAGTTGCAGTGCTTTAGGGTTACATCCGGAAGTTCCATCAGGATTATCAGGATGTATGCGCTGCAATGGTACACTTAGCATTACAAATTCAAAGAGCCAGGGAGAAATATCAATTACTGTTTCGCCACGGGGTATAAAAACTACTTCGTCATCATCCTCTATCTCCTCTACATCTTCGCCCGCAAGCTTCATTACCAGGTCAAATTCATCCCAGAGTTGCATTCTGAAATCATCTCCACATCTATCACAAGGCACTGTTACATTACCGTCGATATCAAAATGCAGCAGGAAAAAATTGGTTTTCTTATCAAAGGTAAGTATTACCCTTACATTCCAATCCTTAAACCCTTCGTCCACTTCCCTATCCAGCATGAATTTATCATTGATATCATACTGAATGGTATGGATGCCGGTTTTAAGTCCCTGCCATGCTATTTCATATTCCCGGTTGTGTTTCATTCGCCTTTTATTCCTATTTCCAATTTACAGGTACCGGTCTGCTCCACAGCCTAATTCCACAGCTTTCTAAGAACTTTTTGCGCATGCAAATTGTTTACTAGTAACTGCTTACTGCAAACGGGTTGCAAAGGTAGCAAAAAATTATTGTTTTTACATCATTTTATTTCTCTTTAATAAAAAACCATACAGTACCTGATCTACAGGCTGGGATAGATCGACAGGCACATAATCGACCTGGTATTGATGGCATCTATTCTCTACAACTTTCCTGAAATTAGCCATTTGGCTAATATATTGCTCTTTTATATGCTGAGGTTGTAATTTTACCCGCTCTCCTGTTTCCAGATCCACAAACTCGTAAGGACGGTTCTCAAACTCAAAATTCTGCTCCCTGGTACCATCTATTATATGGAAGAGAATTACCTCATGCTTATTGTACTTTAAATGCTGTAGTGCCGCGAAGAGCTCTTCAGCATTTTCGGCATCATCCATCATATCACTAAAAACAACAATAAGAGACCTCTTGTGCATCTGCTCTGCTATCTGGTGCAGGGCTGAAGCGGCATTTGTTTTTTTATTCTCGGGTTGATGCTGCAGCGTTTTTTGCAGCTGATGTATAAGCATTCTATAATGAGAGTGCGCGGATCGGCAATCTGATATATAATATACCTCCTCATCGAACAGAGCCAGGGAGGCAGCATCTAATTGCCTCTTGAGCAGCTGTAAAAGACTGGCTGCTGCCACACAACCAAACTGAAGCTTGCTTAATTTTTTTTCATCCTGAGGGAAATGCATGGAAGAAGAAGTATCTAATACCAGGCAACACCTAAGGTTAGTTTCTTCTTCAAATCTTTTAACAAACAGTTTATCTGTACGGCCAAAAACACGCCAATCGATATGCCTTAATGAATCGCCCTGATTATACAGGCGGTGCTCGGCAAATTCGACAGAGAAGCCATGAAAGGGACTTTTGTGCAAGCCAATAATGAAACCTTCCACCACTTGCCTGGCAATAAGTTCCAGATTGTCTGCCAGGGGTTTTTCGAGCAACATACTAATTGATTTCAGTGAACAAGAGTAAAGTTAAAGCAAATGAATCCTAAGTGATTGAGGAAGTTATTTTTAAAAGGATATTATTTTTCCTTTAACAGGTGTTTGCGGTTTTAAAAATTTACTACTATCTTCAACCGTTCAAACAAATTGCTTACATGAAATTGCGCCCTTCTATGTTGCTGGCTATGGGTTTTGTTATAATGGTTGGCATGAGCTCTTGCGTACATAAATATACTTGTCAATGCACGACCTCTTACAGCGGGCAGCCCGGATTACCAGATTCGGTGGTACAAACGTATGAGATAAAGGATACGAAATCGAAAGCACAAAGCGAATGCGAATCCGCCTCTAAAACGTTTGACAATAACGGCATTCACACTATACAAAACTGTCATTTATATTAATAGTGCTATCTTAAACAGCCTTTTATTTGCTAAGCTGTAAATAACTTATTTTTGAGCAGCATTTTAGTATGGCAGATTTATTACAGGCTAACAGACAGGCATCTTTTTATATAAAAAGAACTATAGGGTTACTACTACTGCTGGCACTTGCGGCAGTTTTTTTATTTTCGGCATATAGCAAAATATTTGACGAAAATGCTTTTGACGCATTCCGGTGGACTTTCCTAGACCTAGGTGTAAACAGCGTAAAAACTGCCGGGATAATAGCAAGGCTGTTTATAGGATTTGAATTTATGATAGGCTTGTTTTTGCTAAGTCATATCTTTCTAAAATCATTCACCTACCCTCTTACAATTATCAGCCTCCTTTTATTTACAGGCTACCTGGTATTTGTTCTTGCTGAACGTGGCAATACTGGGAGCTGTGGCTGCTTTGGCAATAAGGTGCAGGTGACACCGCTGGATGGCATTTTTAAGAATATAGGAATGCTAGTTGCCACTGTAATACTAATGTACATATACCCTATAAAGCCCTATAAAAACCAGGAATGGATAGCGGGTGTGGCAGGCATGCTGGCTATTGTACTGCCATTTATATTGATTCCACTGAATGCGGATGTGGCTACGCCTGAGGTGGCGAATGAGCCTATAAACCTCAATATCTTATATAGTGGCAAGACAAAACCACAAGAAGAGCTAAGAACCGGGAAACATATAATAGCTTTTATGAGCCTTACTTGTCCTCACTGCAAAAAGGCAGCTTATTTGCTACACATTATACACCATCAGCACCCCGAAATACCTATATATATAGTGCTGGATGGCGCGGCAGTACATGAGAAAAGCTTTTTTGATGAAACGCATGCTGCTGATGTACCACATATGCATATAGCGAGCACAAATGACTTCTTGCTATTGGCAGGGCCTGCAGTGCCAGCTATATACTGGGTAAATAACAGTGTGATAGAGCGAAAGGCCACCTACTACCAGCTAGACCCCAAAGAGATGGAACTGTGGCTAAAGCAGTAAATTTGCATTTTTAAAAGTAAGAACTAATGGCAGAAGATATAGAGCAGGAAGATATTTGGGAAGATGACGAACCTGAGCAAAATGAGATAAGCACTGCTCCTGTGGAGCGCATGCGCTTTGTAGCGGAGAAAGGACTTGCGCCCCTACGTATAGACAAGCACCTGATGAAACGACTGGAGGGTGCTACACGTAATAAGGTACAGCAGGCACTGGATGAGGGACATATATTGGTGAACGGCAGTGTAGTGAAGGCTAACTATAAGATAAAACCCGGTGATGAGGTAGTAGTATTTGAGACCCGCAAAGCAGAGCTTAATGAGGTATTGCCTGAATATATACCGCTGGAAATAGCCTACGAGGATAAGGACATGATGATAGTGAATAAGCCAGCCGGCATGGTAGTACACCCCGGCTGTGGTAACTATACAGGCACCCTTGTAAACGGCCTTGCCTACCACCTGGAGCAGGAACATGTGGATACCCACGATCTATACCGCGTAGGGCTTGTGCATAGAATAGACAAAGACACTACAGGACTGGTAGTGATAGCTAAGACCGAAAGTGCCATGACTAATCTATCGGCACAATTTAAAAAGCATACTGTTTACCGCAGGTATATAGCACTGGTATGGGGTGACATGGAAGAAGATGAGGGAACTGTACATGTGAATGTGGGCAGACATCTGCGCTTCCGGAAGATAATGGACACTTTCCCTGAGGGAGACTATGGTAAGGATGCTATAACACACTACAAAGTGCTGGAGCGATTTAACTATGTGACCTTGCTCGAGCTACGCCTTGAAACAGGACGTACCCACCAGATAAGGGTGCATATGAAGCATATAGGACATCCATTATTTAATGATGCAACCTATGGCGGGGACAGAATAATAAAGGGGACGGTGTTCACAAAGTACAAACAGTTTGTAGAGAATTGCTTTAAAATACTGCCAAGACATGCCCTGCATGCTAAGGAACTGGGTGTGGTGCATCCGGTAACGGGAGAGTCGATGCGGTTTGATTCTAATTTGCCTGATGATATGGCCCAGGTAATAGAAAAATGGCGCACCTACACCAGCGGCATGACAAAACAACTAAAGGAAAAACTAGATAAGAAATAGCCACATACACATAAAAAAGCGGGTCCAGATCGTGATCTGGACCCGCTTTTTATTAAACGAATACTATTTATTTGAAGTAGTATTTGTGCTGTCTGATTGATTTCCCTGCTGACCTTGTTTATTAGCAGCATTTGATTGGCCTTCCTGTTGATTCTCCTGGTCTGCCTGAGGCGTTTTGGATTCATTGCCCTTAGGATCCTGATGCTGATGCGGCGTTTTATAATCCTGGCGTTCAGGTGAACCACCTATTTGCTGTTCGGCAGTAGGCTCCTGCGTTTTTGAAGTGTTTTGTTGCTGCTGATTAGCAGATTGTGATTGTGCATTTGATTGGGGTTGGTTCTGTTGTTGATTCCCTGTCTTCTGTTGTTGACCTTGATTCTGACTCATATATCTAAATTTAACTGTTACAATATTGATATTATATATTGTGTCAAAATTGTGCCAAGGACAGAAAATGAATAAACTTTAAGTTATTGATTATTATAGATGTTTATTCAAGCCTGACAACCAGAGAAGTATATTTTAATACATTTAAAGAGTGGCGAGCGGGGTTGGGGCAATAATATACCTATGGTGAGTATTTTACCCCAATGTTCACAATTGTTAAACTGCCAGATAATGAGAATAAAATGACAGTTTATACCTAATTAATCTTACTTTTGTATTAGTAATTCATTATAAATTTTTTACAATGTCTATATTAAGCGTTTCACCTCAGCTTTTATTTTCTATGCCTAGCGGCGGAGAATGGATTTGGCTAGTATTAATTGTTGTAATACTGTTTGGTGGTAAAAAGCTGCCTGAACTGGCTAAAGGCCTGGGCAAAGGTATTCGTGAATTTAATGACGCTAAAGACGGCATTAGGAGTGAAATAGAAGCAGGCGCTAAAGAAAAAGATAAAACGCCTACTACAAATACTAACGCATAGTATTTCTGCTATTTCTTTTTCCCTGCCCTTTCTCTATATATAGTATAAGCTTCCCATCGGGGTTGCATTGTTTCACCGCTTTAAAAAACGATAAAACGTGCAATTAAAGTCTCTTTGTTTATTTTTTTCCCTGACTGTTTTTGCAGTAACTGCGCATGCGCAGCGTAGAGGTGAAATACCCGCTATGCGCGTAGTGAAAGTAGATACTATAAAAACTATTGCATCAACTTGCTCATTACCGATTGCAGCGAGAATGCCTGTAAAACAGGAAAAGCCAGCGATGAAGTCTGTACCCCTTGCCGGGCAAAAGGCTTACTTCGGAGATATGAATGACTATGTGAACCAGTTTGTGAGGAAATATCTGCAGGCACACAATCAGACACTAAACGTAGTACAAGATCAACGTAGCGGTAACTTTTCTGTTATTGATGATATCCTGACAAAAAATCATCTCCCTAAAGAACTTAAATATCTTGCAGTAATTGAGTCTGCTTTAAACCATAACGCAGTATCTCATGCCGGTGCAGTGGGCCCTTGGCAGCTAATGCAGTCAACGGCAAAACTGATGGGCCTGACGGTGAACAGAAAGCATGATGAAAGAAGAGATTGGGACAAATCGACTAATGCTGCTGCTAAATACCTGAATATCCTTTACGGCCAGCTTAATGATTGGCTGCTTGTAATAGCTGCATATAATAGCGGTCCAACACCTGTACTGCGCGCCATACAACGCACAGGAAGCCACAATTTCTGGGATATAAAGAAATACCTGCCAAGAGAAACCCAGGGTCATGTATTAGCATTCATTGCTACAGCTAGTATCTTTGAAAACTTAAGCAAGTTCATAGGCCTTGGCAATATACCATTGGATTTCAATTTTGACGCCCAGGGCAAAATGACGCCTTCAGCATCTTCAGGTATTGCTAAAGCAGTATTTAGCCAGGAAGAGCTAAAGAATATGGTAATTGTAAAATTATCGCAACCACTAAGCATGGACCTAATGGCACAGGAACTAAATGTAGATCAAAAGCTGCTAAACAAATGGAATTCGGATTACGAATTATTTGAATACAACACCTACCCTACAGACTATTACAGTCTGCGCCTGCCGAAAGACAAACTGGAAAGCTTCCTGAAAAAGAAATCATATTTAGAAAAAAAGTCAAAGGAAATATTTAATGAAATAACGATGTAGTTAATTTCTAAAAATATTTTTGTTAAATGTAATTTTAGCTTACCTTTGCAGTCCTTAAAACGTAATAATACAATAATAAATGGCAAATCATAAAGCAACGAAAAAGGATATACGTCAGAGTGAAAAACGTCGTGAGCGTAATCGTTATTATGGTAAAACTACCCGTAATGCTATACGCAGCCTGTTAGCAGTTACTGATAAAGCTACTACTGAGCAGGACCTTCCTAAAGTTATTGCAATGATAGACAAGCTGGCTAAACGCAATGTTATACACAAAAACAAAGCTAGCAATATCAAATCCGGTCTTGTAAAAAGACTTAATGCAGGTGCAACTGCTTAATTTTTAATTGAATTTTCTTTTATAGAAACAGCCTCCCTTAAGGAGGCTGTTTTATTTTACCCCTACCCATTCAAGTGTTAAATAATTTCTAAGGGACGAAAATTATTTTTTATTTACGAACAAGTTCGTAGATTTGATTACGAAATGATTCGTAGAATAGTCATTAATAAACCCTAAGCTGTAACATTTTTATTTACTCAAGCGATTAACGATAATGAGCAAACAATTAAAGCCAACGGACAGTGAGCTGGAGATACTAAATATCCTGTGGTCAAAAGGTCCCAGCACAGTACGTGAGATACATGAAGTGCTGGAAAAAAATAAAGATGCAGGATATACTACCAGCCTTAAGCTGCTGCAAATAATGCATGAGAAGGGCCTTGTATCGCGCGATACGAGCAGCAAAACGCATATATACACCGCTGCAATACCACAGGAGAAGATACAAGGTCAACTCGTGAAACGGTTTATAGACAAC
>JAFDXS010000570.1 GCA_018267795.1 Bacteroidota bacterium
AGCAGCGACATTCAGCAATCAGAACCTTCCAAAGAAGAGAAAATAAATAATTCCGGAAATGAGACAAAGGCCAACAATCCAAACTATGCCCCCAAGCTCAGCAACGGTATCATCTGGCTCGGCAAAGGCATGGTTTACGATCCTGCCATCACCAAAAGCCGCGAAATAACCTTCGAAGAACTCACCCAATTCAAAACCCTCACCCCACCACCCCACGACATTGATAAGTGGTAGCTTCTATTCTGCATTTGCTTTACAAAAATAATTGCGCATGGAAAACAAGAGCCACGAGAACATAAGCCATCGGAGTCAATTAGTCCGGCAGCGCAGTAGCACTGTCGCTCATAGTAGCACCAACCGGGAAAAAGGAAGCTTTTTTTACCGGCGGCTTTCTTTGGTTCATTTCTTTGCCGCCAAAGAAAGAACAACCCCGCGCAACACATGCAAACACAATGCGAATAATCAAGCGTACAAAAATAAATTTGCGCAAGTAAATACTTGCACATACATTTACAAGCAGATACTTGCATATTTATGAAAGCCAGAAGAGACGTATACCAGGCCATTGCAGACCCTACGAGGCGGGCCATCATTAATATGATAGCCAATGAGCCGCATAATGTGAACTCGATAGCCGAGAAATTTGACATGACGCGGCAGGCTATATCACTGCACATTAAGATACTGACCGACTGCGGGCTGATAGCCATACAGCAGCAGGGCCGGGACCGCATTTGTAAAGCCCACCTGGAGCAGCTAAGCGAGGTGGCTGTGTGGGTAGAACAGTACAGACAACACTACGAGCGCAAGCTGGACTCACTGGAAAACTATCTTGAAAAACTAAAAAAAGAACGACATGGAAAACCAAAAAAGTAGCACCACGAACAAAGGACTACACTTAAGGAGAACACTGAACGCCCCTATAGACCTGGTGTGGGAAGTATGGACCAAGCCGGAGCATATAGCCCAGTGGTGGGGACCCAACGGATTTACCAATACCATAAGCAAAATGGATGTGCAGGCAGGTGGCGAATGGAACCTAGTGATGCATGGGCCGGATGGAACGGACTATGATAACAGGGTGGTTTTTAGAGAGGTGGTGCAAAACAAGAAGATAGTGTACGAGCATATAAACTGGCCGAAGTTTATGGCCACCGTGGAATTTGATGCACAGGGTGAACAGACAGAAATGAGCTGGAAAATGGAATTTGAAAGTGAGGAAGAGTTTATACAGGTGGTGAAGAAGCATGGTGCAGAGGAAGGCCAGAAAGAGAACGTGGTGAAACTGGATGCGTACCTGCAGAAGATGAAACACTAAGATGCAAAATCACCATGAAACAACTCATTTTCCTTATAGCTTTAATAAGCAGTACTATGACAAGAGCGAGCGCACAGAAGGGCCAATATACAATGGTGAACGGCCTGCATATGTACTACGAGATACACGGCCAGGGAAGGCCGCTGGTGCTGATACACGGTGCAGCATCTACCATACAGAGCAGCTTTGGCAGGCTGATACCCGAGCTGGAAAAGGACCATAAAATAATAGCGGTGGAGCTGCAGGCACATGGGCACAGCGATAACCGGGATGGCAGGCAAATAACTTTTGAACAGGATGCGGATGATGTGGCTGCGCTGCTGGAGCAACTGCATATAGACAATGCGGATGTGATGGGCTTTAGCAATGGGGGCACTTCTGCCCTACAGATGGCGATACGCCACCCTAAGCTGGTGCACAGGCTGATATTCGCGTCGTCCATGTACAAAAGAGCGGGTGTACCGAAAGATTTTTGGGAGGGCATGAAACATGGACAATTTGAAGACATGCCGGATGGGTATAAGAAAGAGTTCCTATCCATAAACCACAGTGATGCGGCACTGCATATAATGTTTGAGCAATGCCTGCACCGCATGCAACACTTTACAGATATACCGGACAGCGTGGTAGCAGCAGTGCAACAGCCCACCCTGATAATACTGGGCGACAAGGATGTGCCCACGCCTGAGCACGGAGTGGAAATGTACCGCCTGATGCCACATGCAAGCCTGGCTATACTACCGGGAGGCCATGGCGGCTATATGGGCGAAATGCTGACGCTGAGTGATGGGCACA
>JAFDXS010000571.1 GCA_018267795.1 Bacteroidota bacterium
TAGAACCAACAGCAGTGCCGGTAATAAATAACCTGAGCAATGTGGCTATGTACCCGAACCCTGTAGAAGATGTGCTGACTATAAAAACTGACAAGGAGTATGATAAGCTGACTATAATAAACAGCGTAGGGCAAACCGTAATGCAGCAAACACTGCAAAACAAAGAAACCCGTGTAAATGTAAAAACATTGGCACCTGGTATGTACTACATAATGCTGAAGAATGCAGATGGAGTGAAAGTGGAAAAGATCGAGAAACTGTAAGTATATAATAGTTGAATAGCATAAAGGCACCTCTCCGGAGGTGCCTTTATTGATAATAAATGATTTTGAAATTATTGGGTTATTGTCAGTCTGCCGATGGCAAGTGTTTTGCAGCTGTCCTTGAGCTTATAGACATATGTGCCGTTAGGAATGCTGCTTGTGTTCCAGCTTATCATGCCTTGTTTGTCCTATACAGGGAACTCTGCCGCTTTGTTCCCATCATATAAGTATTATGCTACGTAAGCTTAATGTATTTTTTTACCGCAGCAATATTAGAAATTGAAACGCTATCAAAAAAAGATGGTGATAGGGAGACTATAATAGACAGTTTACGTTTAACTTCCCCAACCTTTTATAAGAATCAGTATGTCTACCAACGTGCAACCTTATTTTTACCCAAACCTTTAAAAAATGAAATTATACTCTTGCCTATTTCTATCTGCATTATTTACATCGTTTTCCTATAGCAAAGCCAATGCGCAATCGACACCAACTATATTGGGAAATATGTATCATGATACATGCGACCACATAAATTTTACTGTATTTTGCGATTCAGCCGGGAGAGGAGGTCTTCTTGAAACATCTTTTGGTGACGGTACTAAAGATTCCGTTAATGACAGGTACGGTTATTATCGTGGTTCCCACTCCTATAGCTCAATAGGGACGTACACAATTAAGCATGTACTAATAGTAGGCGGTGTAAGAGTCGACTCAGTAAGCTATTCATATCACAAAGACGGATGCGGTTTTATAAAAGGCCGTCTTTACCATGATGTAAACAGCAATTGCACTTTTGATGCCGGTGACCGATATTTATATTCAGCAACAAAGCTTGAGGTGGACTCTGTTACCACCCCAGTAGACACTATTACCGTTTGGGGGACACTGTCTTATAAAACGTACACACCCGGAATAAATTATTCATTTAAAATTTTATCAAACGAAAATAATTTTATATCCAGTTGCCCGGCGTCCGGAACTATAAACGCAACATCCATTGTAGGTGGGACTGTAGATGCCGGCGACCTGGGATTTGAATGTCCCAGTGTTTCGGGGTTTGATGTTGCTGTTCATTCTTATGTTATTAATCCGACTAGTCGTTTTTACACGACTCTGGTGGTTTTAAATAACAATTCATGCATAGCCAAAAGCGGTACGCTGAAGGTGACAATGGACCCGAGATATTATGTAAGCAGTGCAGTGCCTTCGGGAACGGTGAGCGGCAATGTAGTAACCTGGAACTATACAGGACTAGTAGACAGCATCATGTATTTTGAAGTATATGGGGATGTGTCAGGAACACCGTTAAAGCGGGGCGACACGATAGTAACCAAAATAGATAATCCCTGGGTAGCGGGCGATGAAGACACAACAAACAACAGTTATACATCTGTCGATACTATAGCGGTGTCATGGGACCCTAACGAAAAGTCCGTGATGCCTAAGGGAAATATTGCTGCCGGAACCAGGCTAACCTACACATTATCTTTTGAAAATACAGGTAATGCACCAGCAGAAAATATACATATACTGGATACGCTGTCTGCAAACCTTGATGTGAAGAGCCTGCAGGTAGTAACCAGCAGCCATAAAGTGAATGTAAGTGTGATAAAAGCAGGCAGCCTGAATATTCTGAAGTTTGACCTCCCTGGTATTCATCTGTTGGATAGCTCTCACCACGGGCAGTGTGATGGCTTTGTGATGTTCAGTATTAACAGCAAATCTGGGCTGACACCCGGCGCTAAGATAGATAACCAGGCTGGCATCTATTTTGACGGGAATGAAGTGGTAATGACCAATATGGTAGAGAATGCAATAGAACCAACAGCAGTGCCGG
>JAFDXS010000572.1 GCA_018267795.1 Bacteroidota bacterium
TTGCCACGAGTGCAGAACTTGATGGCCCACAGGATATATTTATAGATGCAAGTAACAATCTCTATATAGCAGACCTGAATAATAATGTGATTAGAAAAGTAAATGCTACAACAGGCAAAATAACGACCCTGGCCGGTAGCGGCACTGCCGGCTACAGCGGGGATGGCGGTATGGCAACAAGCGCAAAGTTGCATAGCCCTATGGGTGTATGCGTATCTGCCACGGGCAACATATATATTGCTGACCAGGCAAATAATGTAATAAGGAAAGTAAGCATAACTGCAGGCGTAGAAAATATAAATGCTTTTTCATTTCAATTGGCACCCAATCCAAGCAATGGTAAGTTTTCCATATTGTGCAACACCCTGAATAGTGTATATGAAATAACTATCTACAATATGGAAGGTCAAATAATTTATCATAATACCGCCAGAGAAAAGAAGGCTAACATAGACCTGTCAAATGTGGTTGCAGGAACTTATTTTATCTATATAAATGCAGGCACAGAAAAATCGGTGCAGCAGATTATCATTAACCGTTAAAAGAGAATAGACAAAATGCGCGTAGCACATAGGATATCATTGCTGCACTTTGGTATATCATTATTATTTAGTCACTTGTAAATGCACGACAACATAAAATTCCGTCACTGGTCCTATAAAAGGCAACAACTTGGGAAGCAAGGAGCTGAGCCAATACAAGTGTTAAAAGACATTATTGGTGTTTACAGCTGGCATCCTTCAGCTGCATTATCACTTTATGCACGACTGAAATCTTTTGGTGAAGCGGACTTTTATAAACTGGAAACAAGCAAAGCAGCATTGCGCATGCCCTCTATGCGCTTGTCTGTGCATATGCTACCAGCGGGCACGGCGGCACAAATATTTGCGGCAACCGTGCCTCCAGCTAGTGATCCTATATGGGAAAAGCGCTATTCGCAACCTGGCAGAAAGATCCCCTCAGAAAAGTATAGCAATTGGCGCTCACTTATATTAAAGACAGTCACTAAGCCTCTCACAGCATCAGAAATCAAGGAGCGAACAGATATACCTGATGAGCTTACAAAATTTTTACTGAACCGGATGGGGTATGAAGGCGATATACTACGAATAGGAGCAGAAAGCCTGAAATCGAATATAGTTAGCTATGTAGCAACCCGCTCATGGGCAAAAGAGACTCTGAACAGGCCCGGCAATGAAGAAGCGCTTAGCTGGCTTGCGGCGGAGTACCTAAGGGCGTTTGGCCCCGCAAGGATAAAGGATTTTCAATGGTGGGCGGGGATAACAGCTACAAAAGCAAAAGCAGCTATTGCTGCCAACGACATTGAAGATATAGGAAATACGTATCTATTATTGCGAAAAGACCTGAACGAATACGAACACTTTAAAACACCTAAAATAGATAGCATAGATCTATTGCCACAGTGGGATAGCTATATTATGGGCTATGCACCGGACGGCAGGGCTAGGTTCGTAAGCCCTGATATGCAAAATAATATTTATGGCGCATTAGGTGCTACAGCAGGCAACGGGCTGGGCACCGTACTGATAAATGGCCTGGCGCATGGTGCCTGGAATACAAAATTTACCGGCAACAAGATGGCAGTAACATTAAATATGTTTGAAAAAGTTACCGCTAAGGCAAGCAAAGAGATAGAAGCGCAGTTTGAAAGCATGGCAATGCTAATACATGCAAAAACAATAAGTTTTCAAAAAAAGTAGTGCTATGAGAAAATGCGCTCCATAGCCCACGCTTTCAGACGCATCTCATCCCATTCCTGTTCAGGATTACTATCGTAGGTGATGGCTCCGCCAGTTTGATAAGATAAATATTGGCTTTGTGCATTATAAAAGAGGCTGCGTATCACTACGTTAAAATCAAAATTGCCATTGGGTTGTATATACCCAACAGTACCGGAATATAGTTCACGCCTTGCCTGCTCATACGTATCTATTAGCTGCATCACTTTTATTTTAGGCGCTCCTGTCATGCTGCCCATAGGGAAAGAAAAACGAATAGCATCTGTGAATGAGCTATCTTCTTTCAGTATACCCCTTACTGTAGATATCATCTGGTGTACCTGGGGAAAACTATAGATAC
>JAFDXS010000573.1 GCA_018267795.1 Bacteroidota bacterium
CATCAGCTCTTCTACCTGCACACTTCCTACTTTGCAGCTACGGGCAAGGTCATTACGTACCAGGTCCACTATCATTACATTTTCTGCACGCTCCTTTATGCTTTGCTGCAATTCATTTTTTATAGCATTATCCTTTACTGCATCTGCATCTCTTCTTGCAGTACCTTTTATGGGTTGAGATAAAATTTTATCACCTGTTTTTTGCAGATATCTTTCAGGGCTGGCACACATTATATACTTATCATCATTGCGATAATACGCAGCGAAAGGCGCGGGTGATAATCTATTTAATGCAGCAAATACATTTAGCGGCTCTATATCTGCATGCTCACAATATCCTTCGCAGCAATAATTTATTTCATAGCAGTCACCCTCAGCTATATGTGCCCTCAACGTATTAATAGCCTCCAGGTATTCTTTTTTATTTGTTCGTTTTACAAATTCCTGCTTAGGAATTTCCAGGCTTATGTCCGGACTGCTTTCAAGTATAGCATCAAATACACGTTGGGGCGATACTGTTAGAGACTCAATAGTAAGACTTGTTCGGCCTTTATCTATATAGCATACATGCTCCGGGCAAAAAAATTGAAGTAGCGGGAAATCTATTTTAGCGATATGCCTGGAAGAGAGCTTATGCTCAATGAGATTTTTATAATCGTAGGCGATATGCCCGAACAACCAGTCTTTATGTTGATTGTGATATTGCTGCAGCGATGCTAAACCTGCATCAGGCTTAGTAGTATGTACGGTACCTGCAGCCAACAAGCATTCATACTTTCCGTATGTAGAATTGTAGGTATTGGTATCCAGAAAAAGCAGAATGCCGAACTGGTGTGCCCAATTCAGCATTCTGTTCTTTATATTTTCATATTGGCCATCGGCCAAAGGATACGTAGCTACTTGTCTTTGCAATGCTACAAGTTAATTAAAAGTCATCATCCTCATCATCAAAGCCATCGCCTTCATTGAAGAAGCCCAGGTCTTTAAATTCATCATCTACATCAAAGTCATCATCATCCTTCGCAGATTTTTTCTTTCCTGCAGACGGCGCTTTGCTCTTAGACTTTGGCATATCGAACTCTTCAAAGTCTTTATCTATATCGTAGTCATCATCATCTTCTTTTCCATAGTCATCATCATCGTCGTCCATGTCGTCGTCATCATCATCGTCGTCATCGTCATCATCTACTTTCTTAGACTTGCCTGCCGGCTTTTTAGCAGCAGTTTTTTTCTTCGGGGTTTCATCAGCATCATCATCTTCTATGTCGTCATCATCTTCATCCTCTTCTATTTTTTTAGGCTTTGATGATGCTTTTTTAGCTGCTGATTTTGCGCTTTCATCTGCGCTGTTTTTCTTCGTTTCGTTTTTTCCTGAATTTGATCTCATAGCGCTCATACTTGATGGCGTAAATTTTTAATAGTTTGCGGAGACTGCCAAATTTTTTTTACAAAAAAAATGTTTTTTTTCTAAGAAATTGTCAGTAATTGATCCCTGCCCGTTCCGTTAGATATATAACTGATTTTGGTCTCCAAATATTTTTCTACAAACAAACAATAGTCTTTAAATACTTCCGGTAGCTCTTCATAGCTCTTACAAGAGCTTATTGGCTTATCCCAACCGGGGAAGGTTTGATACACTGGTTCTATTTCCAGTCCACAAAGATCGTATGGCAATTCCTTTGTTTCCTCACCATCTACTTTATATGCCACTGCAGCTTTTATTGGGTTGAAGTGGTCCATCACATCTGCTTTTGTTACTATAAGCTTTGTTACACCACTTAGCATCACTGCATAGCGCAATGCTACAAGATCTATCCAGCCGCAACGACGCGGGCGGCCTGTAGTGGCGCCAAATTCGTTGCCTGCTTTACGCAGTGCTTCACCTGTTTCATCATTAAGCTCCGTAGGGAACGGGCCGCCACCTACCCTAGTGCAATATGCTTTGGTAATACCATACACCTCTCCTACCCGCGAAGGCGCCACACCCAGCCCGCTACATACACCAGCAGTTATGGTATTGGAAGAAGTAACAAACGGGTAAGTGCCGAAGTCTATATCCAGCATGCTGCCCTGTGCACCTTCTGCCA
>JAFDXS010000574.1 GCA_018267795.1 Bacteroidota bacterium
GCATAATTAAATACCGCATATGTGAATAGCGAAGTACTATAGTGCTTCGCTATTTTTTACTTAATACAAGCCATTGTGGCACAATTATTTAGTTATAAACTCTGACTGAACGAAAAACAAACTGAACAGTAAGCTTGTTATTATTATTTTTGTTTCTACACACTACAATTTTTTATGGAAGACCTGAAATTAACGCTCAAACAACAAATTATAGATTCGCTGAACCTACAGGGGATGAAGCCTGAGGATATAGATGATAATGCACCGTTGTTTGGGGAAGGCCTTGGACTGGACAGCATTGATTCACTGGAACTAATGGTGCTGCTGGAGCGTAACTATGGTATTAAAATAGAAGATGCCCGTGAAGGACGTAAAATATTACAGTCTGTACAGTCGATGGCAGAATATATACAGGAGCACAAAAAAGTGAGCTAGGCTTAAAATAATGTCTGAAAAAATCGTTGTTACTTCTATTGGTATTATCTCTGCTTTAGGCCAGGGCAGAAAGGCACATATAGATGCATTTCGTGCACAGCAAAGCGGGCTGCGCTATCCCCAGCACCTGAAGTCAAAATATGCTGATGAATTTGTGCTGGGCGAAGTAAGATTGAGCAACGATGAACTTTCTGAACTTGTAGGTTTACCAACGGGAGATAACGGCTATACGCGCACCACCCTGCTGGCCTTAGCTGCTGTACAGGATATAGTGAACGATGCAGGCTTAGCACTATTACAAAATGTACCTACGGCTTTTATAAATGCCAATACCGTAGGCGGCATGTGTACTGTAGAAAACATGTACATGGAGTTTATAGCGCCCACTGCCCCGGAAGAATATTTAAAATACATAGACACACTGGACTGCGCCGAAAGCACACAGCGGATAACAGAACACTTTGGGCTCAATGCATTTTCTGCAACAGTGAGCACTGCCTGTTCTTCGTCTGCGAATGCATTTATTTTCGGTGCGAGACTTATAAAACAAGGTGTAGTAAAACGTGCTATATGTGGTGGTTGTGATTCGCTTAGCCGTTTTACATTAAATGGTTTCCATTCTCTTAAGAATGTAGATAAAAATCCATCCAAACCGTTTGACCAAAATCGCCTGGGCCTAAACCTGGGAGAAGGCGCGGGATACGTGTTGTTGGAAACAGAATCATCTGCAAAGGAAAGAGGTGCGCATATAATAGCTGAATTCAGTGGATACTATAACAGTAACGATGCTTACCACCCCACTGCCCCATCACCTGATGGCGCAGGTGCTTACCGCACTATGCAAAAAGCAATGGAGATGGCAGGCCTGCAGCCGCAAGATATAGGCTATATAAATGCCCATGGCACTGCTACGCAAAGCAACGACAGTGCAGAAGGTAAGGCCATTGAAAACCTCTTTGGCAGTGATGCTCCGTACTTCAGCTCTACCAAACCATTTGTAGGACATACCCTTGCCGCAGCCGGCTCGCTAGAGGCTATTTTCAGTATGTATGCGATGGAAGAGCAAATGATAATACCCAATTTAAATTTTGAAACACGCATGGAGGAGTTGAATATTTCCCCTGTGGCTTCCTTAATAGAAAATGTAGCCTTGAAACATGTATTGAGCAATTCCTTTGGATTTGGCGGCAATAATGTTTCCTTAGTGTTCAGCAAACCATGAAGCAACTCCTTTACATAAAGTCGGCCAGCGCAATATCGCCACAGCATACATTTTACCCGGAGCAATTCCTGGAGCCACTTGTAAGCACAAGCAATAACAAACTGCCTGTAATAGACATTGATTATAGCAAATACATATCACCTGTAGCTATACGCAGAATGAGTCGTTTGCTGAAAATGGGTATCAGCAGCGGAATGCAAAGTCTGAAAGACGCTGGCATAAGCCAGCCTGACGGCATCATTACCGGCACCTCACATGGCAGCAAAAAAGACATGGAGCAGTTTGTGCAGGACCTGATCATTTTGAAAGAGGAAGCTCTTAATCCTACTTATTTCATACAATCTACCTACAACTCGGTGAACGGCTGGCTGGCCATGCAGTCTAAATCTACAGGATATAACCAGACCTATGTGCACAGAGGTGCCTCAT
>JAFDXS010000575.1 GCA_018267795.1 Bacteroidota bacterium
CGGATGGCGGGTACGAATAATGACAAACCAACCAGCCATTCTTTTTTTAGGTAGGCTTTCTTATCCGGTGCAATGACAAAGCGAAGGGCAAAATCCACAATAAATATGGCCCATATAACAGCACTTAAAATCCTTAATGGACCTGACAAGCCACTCGTCATTTCAATGATGAGCAATACCAGCCAAACCACACCCAGTATCGCTATAGGCAGCTCTGCAGTCTTTTCTATTTGTTCTATCAATTCATGTCTTGCCGTCTTTAGGGCAGAATCCTTTCCCATATAGCATACGCTATATATTTAATGCCAACAAACTGAAATCTATTAAAAAAACTGGGCGTAGAATTAGTTGAAATGAGGAAGCTCTTTTAAGGCAATAAAAAAGCCTCCAAATCTTGCGACTTGAAGGCTTTCGAACACTATTGTGTTCTTGTTCGTCGGGGAGACAGGATTCGAACCTGCGACCCCCTGGTCCCAAACCAGATGCGCTACCGGCCTGCGCTACTCCCCGAACTTTTTGATAGCCAACCTATCAAAATACTTTGATAGATTCAGCGGTGAGGGCGGGATTCGAACCCGCGGTACGTTTTAACAACGTACGACAGTTTAGCAAACTATTGGTATCGGCCACTCACCCACCTCACCTTTTATTGCTGCCTGCCGTGCTGCAGCATAAATGAAAGAACTTGTTTTTTTATTAGTGCCCTTAAAAAGGGAATGCAAAGATAATGGTATTGACGATAAAACAAAAGATTTTTTCAGCAAATTATATACTTGCCAATTGTACTTTTTGTTGCAGCTCCAGCAGATGCTCTTTATACTCTGCATCAGTATCCATAAGGTTTTCCACCGTCTGGCATGAGTGAATCACTGTTGTATGATCAAAACCTCCAAAGTGTTCGCCAATATGCTTCAGCGAGCTCTTTGTGAATTTTTTTGCAAAGTACATTGTTATCTGCCTCGCCTGCACTACCTCACGCTTGCGTGTTTTAGCCAGCAGACGGTCATACGGTATGTGGAAATAATCACATACCATTTTTTGTATGTTCTCAATCGTAACCTCGCGTGCAGCAGTCTTCACGAAATTCTTCATGACACGCTTGGCAAGATCGAGGTCAATTTCTTTTTTATTGAGCGTAGCCTGCGCAAACAATGCTATAAGCGCACCTTCCAGTTCGCGTACATTGGTTTGTACATTATAGGCTACATATTTCACTACCTCATCCGGTATTTCCAAACCTTCGTGCCTCATCTTCATTTGCAGAATGGCCTGGCGTGTTTCGAAATCCGGTGGCTGAATATCTGCATTCAGGCCCCAACGGAAACGGCTAAGCAAACGCTCCTGCATACCATCTAAATCTTTAGGCGGCGTATCGCTGGTAAGAATAATTTGCTTACCGCTCTGATGCAGGTGATTGAATATAGCAAAGAATACTTCCTGCGTTTTGGTAGCAGGCACAAACAAATGAATGTCATCCAATATCAGCACGTCTATAAGCTGATAGAAGTGAATGAAATCATTTATCTCGTTATTCTTAGAATGATCAATGAACTGATTAATAAATTTTTCTGCACTAACGTAGAGTACAGCCTTGTTAGGATGCAAGCGACGCACTTCATTACCTATTGCCTGCACAAGGTGAGTCTTGCCCCAGCCTACACCACCGAAAATAACCAAAGGGTTAAATGACGTAGCACCCGGTTTTTGCGCAACATGCAAACCTGCAGAGCGAGCTACCCTATTGCAATCTCCTTCTACATAATTTTCGAAAGTATAGTTTGCATTAAGCTGCGGGTCTATCTGCATACGCTTCAAGCCCGGAATAGCATAAGGTGTTTTTATATTATGCGGGTCATCCCATTTCAATGGCATGTCCACATAATTATTCTCTTTGGATGGTTTTGTGTGTGTGCTGCCCGGCATGTTGATGGAAGCAGGATTTCGCTGAGACGAATTGCTCTCCATAAGTATGCGATACTCCAGGCGGCCTTCTTTGCCTAATACACGCTTGATCGTCTTTCCAAGCAACTCTACATAGTGCTCTTCAAGCCATTCGTAAAAGAACTGGCTGGGTACCTGCAGTG
>JAFDXS010000576.1 GCA_018267795.1 Bacteroidota bacterium
ATCATTTTCGGTCACATTCTTAAAAGCATTTGAGCCTCTCATAGTCCGGATAGGTATTGGTTGAGCCCAAAACTACTGCGCCCATTTCTTTCCGGGAAAATATCATATCAACACAAATAGTCCACATTGCTTAAAACATCTCTGGTATTAGCATTGTGCCCGGCTTATCGCTTGTGGATTTCTATTTTAGTATTGCTCCGCAGCCCTTGTATTCCAGTCCACTTGCTTCCAGATACCGCCTGTCTGGTACAGCAGCATATAGCCCGCAGCAGGTTTCTTTATGGTTAGCTCATATACGTGGCCGGGATCTGTAATGTTTACTTTATAATCAGCGTTCTCATAGCTTACTGCGCCTATGCCATTATTCCACCACCAGGTGCCCCATTGGTTCAGCGTTACTTTTATCATGCTGTCATTCAGCACCTGCACATGCACACCGTCGCCTTTTGTCAGCATGTTAAACGATACGCCATCATATACCGTATTATTTATCGGCTCAGGCATTACCAGGTTGTGCAGCAGTTTATATTCACTTTCCGGGGCAGTATGTATCATTGGTATACCATTCATATTATCAGGTACATCCAGCAGTATTACAGCTTTGTTGCCTGCATTGGGGAACGTGTTTAGCATCCTGCTTAATACATAGGCAGAATGTTTCCAGTAGATATTTACCTCAATAGTGAAGTAGCTATTTATCAAGGCATAAACCGCCCAAATAGCTGCTGCAAGATATTTTACAGTTATATCGCTTAGCAACAAGCTTAGTAGCAGGTAGGTAAATGCATCCAGCAGGTAAGTATAGCGGTCGCCATATACCAGCAGCAATGGCGGAAAGCCGAGGGGTATGATGATGCTGATAGCTATAAGTGCCCAAATAAAAAATAGTACGGCTATTTTGCCTTTCGCAGTCATTTTATTCAGGCGCAATGCTATAGCTATACAGCATATTATAAATGCCGTATAAAAGACAATCATACCGGTCGGCGAATCACAAAAGTCATATACGGCTGTCTTTATGTTATGAGGAAAGAAGCGCCCGAAGAAAAGAATATGAAAAATATATTTCAGCGGCTTGCCCAGGTAAAAGGCAGCATCCTTATGCAGGGTAGCTGTAATATGCGGTATCCATGTGCCATATACGGCACGGAATACTATGAGGTGAACAAGGAACAATGCAAGTTGCGGCACAAAAAAATACAGGCAGGTCTTTTTAAAAACTGATTTATCATAGCGCAATGCGAGCCTGTAATATAGCGCCAGCGATAATGCAAACCAGGGTGTGAGATAAAACACCTCAAGCGAGTAAGTAGATAAAAAGAAAACAATAGCAGCCCACCATGCATACTTTGCCTCTTGCTGATGCTGAAATTTTTGCAGCCAGTACAGTATTAGCAGTATAAATAAAAATCCCTGCAGGTAATGATAAGAAGGTTTCCATACCACTGTTTCTGAAATATGCGGGCAGATACAGAACAAAAACACAGCCCCTAATGCTATGGTATTACCATTCTTTATCCCGGCGTTATCAAAAATATTCCTGGCTATAACAAACAATAGCAGGCTGTTTATTGCCTGCAGTGTAATGTGCAGCAGCAACCATAGCCATGCATTAAGCCCGAAGAGCTTATAAAACACGTAAGTAATAAACTGGGTAAACTGGTAAAGGCTTGTTATCTGCGAATCGTGACGGTTGAGGTATTGAGGAAAGCTTAAATATTTAAGCTGTGCCAGCCAACCGGTGAAGTCTGCCACAAAGCCAGCCTTCATAGTGGGTATATATAAGGCAAACAGCAGCAACCATAGCAAACAGAATAAAGGAACGTTATTGATCTTCTGTTTTTGTAATAAGGTCATTGCTTTGATATGGATAAACAACAAATATAGTATCTGTATTATGATTTTAATCCCACACAGATAACTTTGTACATAACACAGGCGCGAGTAAAGCATGTCATTGATAGATACAGCTTATCAAAAAGTAAGGATTAGTGCTATAAAGCAGGAAACAGCAAACGTAAAAACATTTGTACTGGAGCAGCCTGATGGCCAGCCATTGCAGTATGCTG
>JAFDXS010000577.1 GCA_018267795.1 Bacteroidota bacterium
GTGACAGGATATAAATACTCTATGTGCACTGTAGCATTCTTTTGATTGGTAAAGCCAGAGGCACAGGCTGCATTTACTTCACAAGGAGATGAAGAATCATAAGGCATGATGACTGAGGTGGTTTTCAGATTGCTGCCAGATTCAAGAGCATATTGATTAAGATAGGCAGTGGATTTATCGAAAACAGCGATATAATTGATGTGGAGTTTTATGGTGTTAATATCTACATTGGACGCTATATCCATCTCGAGATTGATAATACCACCTTGCACTTTTTCTGTAGCAAAACTGCCATCATCGGCATTATTGTTTGTGGTATAGGCGCCGAGCACTTGCTTCCCGGTACTGTTAGTAAGGAAATATTTAACCCCTTGAGGAAGATGAAACTCATCATAATACAAGCCGAGGGCGCGGCTATTAGGTACTGATATTCTTAGCTGCCATATCTTAAGGCCATCAGACATTGTGGTGATAGTACCAATATTCTTAAAATCGATATCTGAATTAATAAGCGTGCCTATGCGGAGCAGACCATTGTGCAAGGCATAATTGACACTGTCCTGCATGAGCGAGGAATGTGCATCGGGTGATTGAAAAGATATTTGGGGAATAGATTGCGGTGAAATTAAATGTGCGGTATAAGCAGGATCTGTAGCTGCCGGCAGCCCACCCTCGCTAACCTGCGCCTTAGCAATACTTACACCTATACAGATAAACAAGCCTACACTAAGTAATGTTCTTTTCATATACAAATGTTATAAAATGCTTTACAAATTACAAGCATACAAATATTGCACCAAGAAAATTGATGAGATAACAGATGTTTAGTGGTATCATTCTTTTGCAAAGAATAAGAAAATTATGGCAAGGCCTAAACCAAGAAGGAACAAGAGTAAGAAAAGCACCAAAAAATGGTCGGCACGGGTGACAGGTACCAGTGATGCGCTGGACCTGAAACAGGGTGTGTTTAAATATGAGGACCCGGAAAAAATAGCCCGGTCACTAAAAAGATCGGCTATGAAAAGCAGGCGAAAGAAAGGTACACCATACCAGTCTGCCATGTCTATGCTAAACTTTTATATAAACAGGGCCGGACGCAACCTGCCCGAGCAACAAAAAAACGTGCTGGAAAGAGCGAAAGATGAGTTGCGTAAAGTATTTGGTAAAGAACCGGAGGAAAGCTAAGTCAGACAAGCATTTACGAAGCATTCCAGACCCTTAAATGCAGAGATCCAGACGCGGGGCGCAACGATAGTTTTGCCATAGTGAAAATAATAGCATATCTTTATGGACATTAACGGCCACCGCCTCTGCTCTTTCTGATCTGCATTGTTGTCTACTTTCTCTTCAGTTCCCGCTTTTACAGTAGCCAGATTATTTAAATAATAGACTATGAATATTTACATTGGCAATTTGAATTCCAAGGCTTCTGAGGCGCAGTTGAATGAATTGTTTAAGCAGTTTGGAGATGTAAACTCCGTAAAAATAATAACGGACAGGCATAATGGAGAATCGCAGGGGTTTGGATTTGTAGAAATGGACAAGGAAACAGATGGAATAAAGGCCATAGATAAGCTGAACAACGCAAAATTTATGAGCCAGAAGATAGAAGTAAGCGAGGCAATGTAACACCGGAATAAGAAAATGAACTATAAAAATTCATTGAAGAGATTCTAAAAAAACAAGTAAACAACAAATAACAAATAAATGGGCGAAACATCCGCAAAAAAAGAAAAAGAAAAAAAGAAGGCGAAAGAAAAGCAAGACAAGGCGCAAAAAATGAAAGAGCGCAAGGCTAACAACAACAAAGGGAAAAGCCTGGAAGAAATGATGGTGTACCTGGATGAAGACGGGAACCTATCTTCTACTCCGCCAGACCCTAAAAAAAGAAAAGAGATAAATGCCGATGATATACCACTGGCAGTATCGAGACCATCTGAACCGGTAGAGATAGAAAGAAAAGGAATAATAACTTATTTCAACGGGGCTAAGGGCTATGGATTTATTACCGATAGTAAGAGCAAAGAGAACATATTCGTGCATATAAACCAGATATCGCA
>JAFDXS010000578.1 GCA_018267795.1 Bacteroidota bacterium
GATACTTTTAATTCAACTGTTATAATCAATACAGTCTCCACTCACGGTGCAGCGCCAATCATAACTAAGCTTGACACAAATGGAAATAAAGTATGGCTCAGCAATGCATCCTCCAATCATGCTACTTATTGCAATACACTGGCACTTAATGGAAGTAATGTTGCTGTCGCAGCAAGTTATAATGGCAAACTGGTTTGCACTGGTTTAGATTCCCTATATCATCCTACTGCTATTGGCGAAGGTTATGACGTTTCTCTAATAGCATTAAATGCCTCTACTGGTGCGTTTATAAAGTTGGATAGTATTAGCAGTGGTTTTCCCGATAATGAATATGCTACATCTATCACTGCAGATAAACATAGTAACGTCTATATTGGAGGCAATTTTAGCAACGCCCTTTATGCAAATACGGATACGATGTCCAGCATAGGTGGGGGTTCAGACCTATTCGTCGTCAAATACGGCTATGACAACTGTAGTTGCACCAGCTCTCCAGTCGCTGCCTATACGCACTCCGGCACCAATACTATTGACTTTACTTACACTGGCACTACTACAGCCCTCGATAGTGTAGTATGGACCTTTGGCGATGGTACCACTGCCAGAGGCAATACAGCTTCTCATACATACACCGCTTCCGGCACCTATTATGCATGTGTCGCCGCTTATACTGCCTGCGGCAGTAACACCCATTGCGATAGCGTAAATACTACTGTCGGCATAGATAAAGTTGGTACGTTTAGTAATATAAACATCTACCCTAACCCTATGTCAAATACGCTCGTAATACAACATGCAGCACCCGGCACACAGCTTACATTGTTCAACCTAATGGGCGAACAAGTATATCGCTGCATTATTACAAGTACTACTCAGCAGATAAATACTGCCCAATTACCTCGCGGCACTTACTTATTACAACTGAGAAATAATAATGGCGACAAGATGAACAGAACGCTAATAAAATAAAGTCCCAAAACATAGCGAATATTATCAAAGCCGGCTTATGGGCCGGCTTTTATTTTGATATCCATAACTATTACTTATCTGCACAATTCTTCTTACAGAATGGCACCATTGCTTTGTCACTGTCAATATGAAAATCAGTTAAATCTGGCCTATTTACAAGCTGTCCTTACACTAGGCACAATCTTTTGTATTGATAGCGTATGCCGAGAAACCTAAAAAATAAGGTTGAGAAAAAGGGTATTTATACCGGCACAAGCAATGTAGTATTGCCGGTACCTAACAAAGGTCATTTTCCTCCACAGTACCAGGACAAAAGTCGCTTGTGCTATTATGCTTCCTTGTTTAATACAGTAGAGATAAATAGTACCTTCTACAAGCTACCGATGGGCAGTACAGTTGAAAAATGGGCCGCTGAAGTTCCTGGTACTTTTAAATTTACTTTTAAGCTTTGGCGGGAGATAACACACAATAAAGGTATGGACTTCGATCCCTCCCATGTTCATAAATTCTTAAAAATTATCAATAGGATTGGTGACAAGAAGGGCTGTTTACTTATCCAGTTTCCCAAAAGTTTAACCTCATTCCATTTTCAGCAACTGACCAATTTGCTGCTTGTATTAAAAGAAGCCAATGCGCATCAGGACTGGAAATTATCATTTGAGTTTCGTCACAAGTCCTGGTATCACGAAAACGTGTATGCCCTGTTAGATGAGTATAATGCAGGAATCGTAATACATGACATGCCTGTATCTTCACCCCCTTTATTAGAAAGTGATGCTGATTTTGTCTACTTGCGTTTTCATGGCCCTTCGGGAGATTACAGAGGCTCTTATTCCGATGATTTTTTGCGTGAATATGCACAGTATATCAAAGAGTGGCAATCCTATGGCAAATCGGTTTACGTTTACTTCAACAATACAATGGGCGATGCAATGAAAAATCTTATTACGCTGAATAAATTCCTATAACGGTTTGATATATTCTGTGGAACGCTTGAAAAGAAAAAGCCCCGCAAATTGCGGGGCTCACAAATGATTATATATGGATAAGATTAGATAACACGAACGTTAACTGCATTTAAACCTTTTTTA
>JAFDXS010000579.1 GCA_018267795.1 Bacteroidota bacterium
GAATCTGGCCGAACCATTCTTACACGATATACGACAGCTCCACCAGCATACACTAAAGGTATCTGATAATAATTCGTATCGAGCCACACACGGGTGCTATTGTGCCTGAAATCGTAGGCCATCTGGCTTGGCGTAAGATACGTAATCGCGCCAGTAGACACATTGCGGGAATAGTCATCCACATAAGTCCATTCCAATTCGTAATTAACCGGACTTAAAATGATAGGGCCAGATCCGCCAGAACTTAATTGCCAGTTTACACCAAGATAATTTTTTGATACATTGGAACTATCAATTGAGGTAAAAAGGGCCGTACTGCTACCGTAGGGGAACTTGTTATAATCCTGTGTAACTATTGATGCTTCAAAATAGAAGTTTGAATCAGGCATTGTTGCCAATGAAACAGCTACAGGTGCAGAAGGATTTGTATAATCCCATAAACCGGTAAGCGATACCTTTATTTTATAAAAGCCTGTATATCGTTTTAACTGTACATCCTGGTAGGCAGACAAAGAATCAGGGTTATACCCGATTGTCAGCGTATCATTTATAGTGGTATAAGTTGAAACTGTATCAGCAGGGTTAGTGTAACCTAATAATTGATAGGTGATTCTATAATTGTAGGCAACAGTTGAAGGATGCGAATATTCGTGATACACCTGAAACTTCAGGTAAGATACCAGGCTCTTAAATTTAAGCGAATCGCCCCAATGAGACAGATTCGGGCGGATATGTTGCCACCAATCATTATTCCAAACTGTCAACGAAATAGGGAATCCTCCCGGTGCATGCTTTATTTGAGTAGCATACTCTATCTCTGACGCAGATGAAGTATTAAAATTATAGGTTTGCGCATAGGATTTGCTGTTTATGCAAAGAACAAATACGGCTATTACTGCTAACCACTGTTTAAAATATGATCTTAAAACAACCATATAGCTATTTTTATAGTTGGGTTACTAATTTGTATTTATCAAACTTTAATGCTGCAACCTTGCCGGCTGATACCCTGAAATAATGATCTACTGTATAGTTCTTATAATCAAAAGAATAATTATAGTCGTAATAGGATATCTCATAGGTTGTGCCCTTACCTTTCAGCTTTGGCTCTCTACCAAGCCAGGGATAATAAAGGCCCATAGAGAAACTTATTGGTAGCTGCCGCTTCAGATCAAACACAAGGTGAATAGTCTTAAGTGTCATATTGGCCGGAAAAGCAAGCTGAATATCCATTGAATCACCTTTGTTCTTACAGTTTTTGATACGGGCATACCTTAAAACGGTAGAGTCTATATAAGTATTCATAAACCCGTTACCAAAAACGTTGTTTGACATCTGATCTTCCTGTTTTTTACCGCGTTTGTCCAGGTTTATGACAGAAATAATATGGCGACTATGATCCGCTTTGTAATACCAATTATCGTTGTAGATGACTGTCTGATGTTTTGAGTCATTGAACATAAGCATATGGTCATTATCAAAACGTGCTTCTCCTTTCAGCTGCTCTATTTTGTCATTCGGGAACTCCGCATTAATTGTATACATGAAGCTCACTTTACGCAGATGTTCCATTTGTTTGAACACAGACCGGACAATCGTTTCCGGCGAAGGTGTTTGTCCATAAGATTGGACAGAGGCCGCGCAGGATATAAAAAGCATAAAAAATATCTTTCTCATAGTTTACTTTTTAGGGTTATTACTGCGTGATTCGGAAATTGTCATAATGCCTTTTTCTGTTTCCTTCTTTGTTCTCACAAGGTTACCCTCCTGGTCGTACTCATAGAATGTGGCAAAATTGTTTTCATCCAGCGTAGCCGTCAGCTTCTCATTAAACGGATGGTAAACAAAGGACTTCATGTCAGAGTTGTAAGGGAATATCCTTATGTCATCTACATAGTAATTAAGCGGCAGGCACAAATAGGTAGTAGCACCCGCTGTAAATGTTGTCTGCACCTGTTGCCATCCTTCGATGATATTGGATGTAAAGGTTACGGGAGTAAGCGTTGAGCCAACCTTAATACCTGTGCCTGACGGTAAAGTATAGCTGGTTACGTTTGC
>JAFDXS010000057.1 GCA_018267795.1 Bacteroidota bacterium
AAAGCGGATGTGGAAGCGATACTGAGCATATTTGGCACAGCTGCTAAAGCAAACTTTGAACAGGACACACTGCATACGATACCAACTGCACTGGTGCGCACCAGCGAATACCTGACACAACAGGTGTTTAACAGTCACCATAGTGAGACTAAGATGATGCGCTATATAAAGATGCTGGAGAATAAAGATCTTAGTCTTAATACCAGCATGATATCTCTTGGCTCATGCACTATGAAGCTGAACGCAGCGAGCGAAATGATGCCGCTAAGCTGGGCACACTGGAGCAAGATGCATCCGTTCGCACCTAAAGACCAGGCGGCTGGCTATATACAGATGGCTGAAGAGCTGAGTCAATACCTTTGTGAAATAACTGCTTTTGACGCATGCAGCCTGCAACCAAATAGTGGTGCGCAGGGTGAATATGCGGGCCTGCTAACAATACGCGGCTATCATGAAAGTCGTGGTGAAGGGCACCGCAATGTGATATTGATACCTATATCTGCACACGGTACCAACCCGGCTTCTGCTGTGATGGTAGGTTATAAAGTAGTAGTTGTAAAAGCACTGGAGAATGGATATATAGATGTGGAAGACCTGAAAGCAAAAGCAGCACAACATGCAGCTAACCTGGCAGGTATTATGATCACTTATCCATCTACCTATGGCGTGTATGAAGAAAGCGTAAAAGATATAACCAACATCGTACACCAACACGGTGGACAGGTGTATATGGACGGTGCCAACATGAATGCGCAGGTGGGACTAACTGCTCCGGGGCTGATAGGTGCTGATGTTTGTCACCTGAACCTGCATAAAACCTTCGCTATACCACACGGCGGCGGCGGCCCCGGCATGGGACCTATATGTGTGGCTAAGCATTTGGCTCCATTCCTGCCTGGCCACGTGGTGAACAGTGATGGCAGTAAGAAGGCAGCTCATGCAGTATCTGCTGCGCCTTATGGCTCTGCAAGCATATTGCTGATATCATACGCTTATATACGGATGCTGGGCCCTGTAGGCTGCAGAAAAGCTACTGAATATGCTATACTGAACGCAAACTACATGCGTGCACGCTTGCAGAATGATTTTGATATCCTCTATACAGGCAGTGGCGGAACATGCGCACACGAATTTATCGTTGATCTGCGTCCATTTAAGAAATCTGCAGAGATAGAAGCTGAGGATGTGGCTAAGCGATTGATAGATTATGGCTTCCATGCACCTACTATGAGCTTCCCTGTAGCGGGCACTATAATGATAGAACCTACAGAAAGTGAAGATAAAGGTGAACTGGACCGCTTCTGCGAGGCGCTGCTGGGCATACGTGAAGAGATACGTGCTATAGAAGATGGTAAAGCTGACAAGACTGATAATGCGCTGAAAAATGCACCGCATACACAGTTTGTAATAAATGCTGATGATTGGAAACATAGTTACAGCCGTCATACAGCAGCATATCCGCTGGAATGGGTGAAGGCAAACAAATTCTGGCCTTCAGTAGCGCGTGTGAACAATACATACGGTGACCGTAACCTGGTATGCACCTGCGAACCTACAGAAGCGTATATGGAAGCTGAGGCATAAACAAAGTAAAAAGTATTTAGTAGAACCTACTAAGTTGTAATATTTTAATAAGCCCGGATGATATCCGGGCTTATTGTTTTTATACTTTTTAGAAATATGAACCCATGTTTTAAACGAACAATCTACTCTGAGTACTACACAGATGTCGGCAATAACGTCGATTCAAAGAGGATATAAGCGAAATAGAGAATCTCTATAAACTAAAGAGTCTATTTATCTTTTTTGTGTATTTCCTCAATTAAATCGCTCACTGCGAGTATGAGCTGATAAGGTAATTTTACTTCCTGATTCGGTGCCAGATCATAACGCCCAAGGGCTGACCATGACATGTGAAAACGCGGGTATCCATTGATATTCACTTCATAATACATACCATCATTATGCATTTCCGGCAATAGTACAGCCAGCAGCATTTTGCCATCCACCGATATCCTTTTTGAGAAGTTGCGCGCCATTGGGCAAAAATAAATGCTACTGACTGAAATGTAATCGATTGGTAAAAAATCACTGTTAATTAAAATTTAACCAACCTTTTTGAAAATTCTATCGTCTATTAAATCAGGATATTAAATGCTAACTGTATCTTTGCCAAACTATTATTTCTATCATCAAAACGCCCTGTCATGAACCTAGGAGTAGCAATAAAGTCGATAAGAAAGAAACTGAACATCACTCAGTTTGATCTGGCTGAAAAATGCAACATCTCTCAAACCTCTCTCTCTCAAATCGAGACCGGCTTAAAAAGACCCAGCAGTAAAACATTAAAGAAGATATGCGATGTGCTGGACGTTCCGGAATCTGTAGTATATATACTTGCCATGCAGGAAACCGATGTACCCAGCAGTAAAGCAAGCATCTACAACATGCTGTTCCCATCTATTAAAAGTCTCGCTTTACAAATAGTGGGAAATGAATACCTGGAGCCGGTTATTAGCCGCAGAGTGGAAAGTGCAGTAGCCTGATCTGTTAAGAGCAGGCTACTTCTGTAATCTTATTATAGTACCTCTACCTGATTGCGCAGCAGGTCACTAAACTCGTCACGTTTCCTGATAAGGTGTGCTTCACCATCTTTTACCAATACTTCAGCTGGTTTAAAACGGGAGTTGAAATTACTGCTCATCTCAAAGCCATAAGCCCCGGCATTATGAAATAACAGATAATCGCCTTCACGCACCTCATTGAGTACACGATCCCAGGCAAAGGTGTCTGTTTCGCAGATATTACCTACTACGGTGTATATACGCTCAGCCCCATTGGGGTTTGAGATATTGGATATGCGATGATAGGCATCATAAAACATAGGGCGTATAAGGTGGTTAAAACCGGAATTGACGCCTACAAAAACTGTAGCAGTGGTTTGCTTGATAACATTTGCTTTTACCACAAATGAACCAGCTTCGCTTACCAGGTATTTACCCGGCTCAAACCAAATTTCAAGCGTTCTGTTATATTCGGCTTCAAATTCCTTCACTGCTTCTGTAAGCTTCGACCCAAGAGTAAACACATCCGTTTCCGGATCTCCATCCTTATAAGGCACTTTAAAGCCGCTTCCCAAATCGATAAACTCAAGAGAAGGGAAATGCCTTGCCATATCGAACATAATATCGAGTGCCTGGAGAAACACATTGATATCCTTAATCTCACTACCCGTGTGCATGTGTAAGCCCTGCACATGAAGATGCGTGGTCTTGACGATACGCTCTATGTGGCGCATCTGGTGAATGGAAATACCAAACTTGCTATCTATATGGCCGGTAGATATCTTATAGTTGCCACCTGCTTCGATATGCGGATTGATACGAATACAAACAGGATAACCACTGCCAAAACGATTGCCAAACTGCTCGAGGATGGAGATATTGTCGATGTTAATATTAACGCCTAATTCCTGCGCTTCAAGTATCTCAGCAAAATCAACACAATTGGGTGTGAATAATATTTGCTTAGGTTCAAAGCCGGCTTTTAATGCAAGCCTTACTTCGTTTATACAAACACAATCGATTGAAGCTCCCAGCGACTTTATGTACTTAAGGATATTGATATTAGTAAGCGCCTTACACGCATAAAAAAAACGAGTAGGATGACCACTAAATGCTTCCTTAAGCTTATGGTACTGCTGCGCAATTTTTTCGGCGTGGTACACATAAACCGGGCTGCCAAACTCATTGGCAATGGAAATTAGCTGTTGATTGTTAAGCGATTCGTACATAATGGCGCGAAATTAAATAAAGCATAGCTGAAAGCGAGAGAAAGATGTATCGAATTGCAAATTTTATTTAGTTATAGTATTGATGTCGTATTATCTCAATTCAAATTTGTTTAAAAATTATATATTATAAAATTTGTTAAAAAAGAATTAATTTAGTGAGGAACGTAACCTTATACCTATTCTATCATGCTTAAACGCCAAAGCATAATATTGCTCTTATTTTTTTGCTTTATTTCTGTTATTGCCAACAGTCAGGTTGTGGCAGATTTCGGAGCCAGTACACCAACTAGCGGTTGTGCGCCATTAGTTGTAGCATTTACTAACTCTTCCAGCGGAGCCACCAGTTATAAATGGAATTTAGGAAATGGTGTCATTAGTACAGGAACCATTCCATCAACTACTTATAGTACGCCCGGTACTTACACAGTAACTTTAACTGCTTATAACGGTACAGACTCTAGTGTAAAAACAAAGACTGCCTATATAACAGTTTATGATGTGCCTGCAGTAAGTTTTTCAGGGAGCCCACTAAAAGGGTGCCCGGGAACATGCGTTAATTTTAGCGACGCATCTAACCTGAAAGCACCCGGCAGTGGCAGTTATCTGTGGGATTTTGGCGATGGCACTTCTGACACTAATCCAAGCACCAGAAATTGTTTTTCAAGATCGGGTTATTATAACATAAGCCTCATAGTAAAGAATAGCAGGGGCTGCACCAGCACACTGGTAAAGGATAGTTTTGTACATATTTTTCCGGCCCCGGTGGCTGCATTCACAGCCAGTCCGCTACGCTTCTGCTCACCAACAGGTCATGTTACGTTTACCAATGCATCTAACAGCGGAACTGACCCATTGCGATACACCTGGCGTTTTGGTGACGGCAATATATCACATACCGTAAGCCCAACGCATGACTATACATCCTTTGGCAACTTTGATGTAACACTGGTAGTAACAGATACCAATGGCTGCAAAGACAGTATAGACAAGCCAGGTTTCATTATTATAGGCAGACCCACAGCTTCCTTTACAGCCCCTGCGAATGGCTGTACCAACTCGCCTGTTACATTTCCTAATACAACAACAAGTCCAGGCGGCTCAACCTGGCTGTATGGCGACGGCAGCTCAACTACCGGAAGAGATGGTTACCATTCATACAGCACAGCAGGCACCTACACCGTACGATTGGTAATAAACGATGGAACTTGTACCGATACCGCAAAAAAAACAATAACAATAAGCGATGGACCGGTGGATAGCTTTTCATTTTCGCCAAAGGAACCCTGCCCTGCACCAGTAACAGTTAACTTTACCTTTAAAGGCTCCGGAGCCAGTAGCTATTCATGGGATTTTGGAGATGGCGGTACGTCAAGCTCTGCCAATCAAAGCCATACATACGCCGCGAATGGCGTTTATTATGTAACGCTAACAACAACAGGGCCTACGGGGTGTGTATCGGTAGCCGAAGATTCTGTTTTTGTGAGAGACTTTACTGCTACGATACTCGAATACCCTTCTAACGAAGGCTGTGCACCACTTACTATTAATTTCTCCGAAAACATAAGAACTACTATCCCTTTCCCAGCATTATATCCTTTTTCAATATCTTCTTATAAATGGGAATGGGGAGATGGCACCCCTGATGGCAGCGGCCTTTTCCCAACACACACCTATACAGATTCAGGAATATACGCCGTGCGTTTGACAGTGACACACAATCCAGGGGGCTGTACAGCAACAACTGTAGATACAATAAAAGTGGGTATTCCTCCTTTTGCTAATTTTCACACAGATAAAGATACGTTTTGTGCAGGCACAGATGTCATTTTTCACAACACAACTACAGGCAGAACAGATGCATTTATATGGAATTTTGGTGATGGCAGTGCCCCTAACTTTGATATAAATCCTGACCATGTATACGAAGACACTGGTACTTTTAAGGTAAGACTGGTTGCTAAATTTCATGGTTGCCCCGATACAGTGTACCATAACATCTACATATTACCTTCGGTGCCTGTCATATCGATTGTAAAACCGGTAAACGTTTGCTATGGCCCAGGCGATAGTATATTATTCAGTGATTCGTTAAGCATATTAATGACGTCCCATTTGTGGTCATTTGGCGATGGAGATACCTCAACCTTAGATAAACCCTGGCATGTATTTGAACGAGACAGTGTTTATGAAATATATTTGGCGGGATATAACAGCACTACAGGCTGTCATGATACCACCAGATATGTTTTAAGCGTCGTTTCTGCAAGAGACAGCTTATGGGCAATGACAGATACTGCTATTTGTTTGGGCGGGTCGGTAACTATGAGAGACAGCCTGATAGGGCTTCGCGCTGTGCTGCATTACTGGACAGATATCTGGGCGGATACAAGTATGCCTATTCCCAGAACAGGCAATGATACGGTCACTGAAACCTTCAAATATCCCGGATTACATACCATAGTCGTAAGTGCTGGCATAAGCCCCCTATGTATGTGGAGTGCTCAGCTGCACGTACTGGTAGGTGACCCGTCGCCGGGTTTTAAAGCCAGTACAAATACATCCTGTGTATCATCTACCATAACATTTACAGACACCAGTACCGATGTGCCGAGCCTTTCGATAAGTAAACGGCTATGGACCTTTGGCAATGGAGATACGCTAACAACACGTAGCAGCACCGTTAACGAAACTTACAATAAAAAAGGTGTGGACTCTGTGAAACTGGTAGTAACAGATAATTTGGGCTGTAAAGATTCACTGACGAAGCTTCGATACGTACACATTATAAAACCTATTGCTAGCTTCTACGCCAGCAATACGCTGCCCTGCAATCTTGAGCCTGTATATTTCTATAACTATAGCAAAGCTGACACGACTGTGGATGACACATTAAAGTCTTATTACTGGACCTTTGGAGACGGTGACACATCAACCATGCAAAGCCCGAATCACAGTTATAAAGATACCGGCGGTTATACCGTACGGCTAATAGTAAGGGATAAATTTGGCTGTAGTGATACCATGACAAAGGTGAACTTCATAATCTTAAATACACCCCATGCTGCGTTTACAATGGATGACTCCACAGCTATATGCCCTCCGTTGCATGTGCAATTCACCAACACCTCATCAGGTGCTGTAGGCTCGTATTGGGATATGGGCGACAGCAATACTTATACGATAACCAACCCGGGGCATACATTTACATCATCGCGATACTATAACGTGAAGCTGGTCGTAACAAATGTGAATGGCTGTAAAGATTCGGTATATGAGCATGTAAATATATACGGGTATGATGGCGCGCTTACTTACACACCACTATCAGGCTGTGCTCCGCTAACTGTTAACTTTAAAGCCAGTATATTAAATGCGCCGGTGGCAGTGTGGGACTTCAATGATGGCAATACCTTCAGCGATTCCGGCGTTACAACCACAACTTATACCTACAATCATCCGGGAGCATATCTACCTAAACTAATATTGGGAGATGGAAAGGGTTGCAAGAGCGGCAGCTCAGGACTGGACACAATAAAAGTGGATGGTGTAATAGCGCGATATAAAGCTCATCAGCCATGTATAGGGGATACTGTAGTTTTTAGAGATTCATCCTTTAGCTATTTCTCGCCGGTAGTAGAATGGCATTGGGCACTGAGTGGCGGATTGACCAGTAATACCAACTATGCTGTAAACAGATATTTTGATACAGGCAGATATCCGGTTACGCTGATTGTAGTAAACGGAAATGGTTGTAAAGATACACTAACTGACAGCGTAAAGATTTATCCGCTACCTACAATAGATGCGGGGCCCGACACAAGTATATGTACTGGCGATGCAGCCACGCTGATGCCTAGTGGTGGAGTTGGCTATATATGGCAGCCCGACCCAACACTTAGCTGCACCAACTGTGATAATCCTAAAGCAAGCCCTGCTGCACCAACCACCTATACTGTAATGGGCATTGATAGCAATGGCTGTAGAAATACCGACACAGTAAGAGTGAGCCTGCAAACCAAAACCACCAGCATACTGGACAATGGCGGCGATATATGCCAGGGCGATACTGCACACCTGCATGCATCAGGCGCACAGATATATACATGGTCGCCTGCGGACTCGCTAACTAATGCACATATTGCAGACCCGCTGGCCTTCCCTATGAGCACGACTACTTATACTGTAATAGCAAAAGAAGGTAGCTGCGTGCCGGATACAAACACTACAGTAGTAACGGTGCATCCTAAACCTGTAGTAAATGCAGGAACAGACGTAACAATAGTAGGTGGTGAATCTACTACCCTGCAGGCAAACGGCTCTAACATTGTGAGCTTCCTTTGGGACTCTACGCAAACGCTGAGCTGCCTAAACTGCTCAAACCCTGTGGCCACGCCTACTGTGACTACTACTTACATAGTGGTAGGCTCATCAGACTACGGATGCAAGGATACTGACGATGTGATAGTGAATGTAAAATGCGACAAGAGCCAGGTGTTCATACCTAATGCATTTACTCCAAATGGAGATGGACAGAACGATATATTCTTCCCGAGAGGCGTGAGCATAACGAACATTAAATCGTTTCGCGTGTATAACCGCTGGGGAGAGGTAGTGTTTGAGAAAACGGGCATCAATATAAACGATGAGAAAAGCGGCTGGGATGGCAACTATGGTGGTGCACAACAGCCACCGGCAGTGTATGTGTATATAATAGATGCTATATGCGAATCAGGCGAGGAGCTTATTTTGAAAGGTGACGTAACTATAATCCGTTAAAGCGATGAGGCGTATGAAAACCAATAGATTTTACAAAATATTTTTAGGCTGTGCGTTCGCACTGCCATATAATATGCATGCACAGGACGTACACTTTTCGCAGTTCTATGAATCTTCTATACTGCGCAACCCTGCGCTTACCGGTGTCTTCAATGACAACTACAAATCAGGCGTACTATACCGCAACCAATGGAGCAGCGTAAGCAACCCTTACCAAACCGGACAAGTATCCTTCGAGGCGCATAAAAATGTAAACGATCAATCGAATGATTTTGTGAGTTTTGGTTTGCTTGCTTATTATGACAAAGCAGGTAGCATAGATATGCAGACAACTGCTGTCTATCCTGCGCTGAGCTATAATAAATCTTTAGGAGATAAGAACAATTCTTTCCTGTCAGTGGGCTTTACGGGCGGCTATATACAATCCAGCTTCAACCCTACCAAAGCGACTTTTAACAACCAGTATGTAAACAATAAATTCAGTGTAAATAACCCGTCAGGCGAAAGCTTCCCTAATACAAGCATTCATAACTGGGACGTAGGCGCTGGTGTAAACTTCAACAGTAGCAGCGGTGATAAGTTGACTTATGTATTGGGTGTATCCGGCTATCACTTCTCTCAACCAAATTCTTCCTACTATAAGAACAGCGCGATTCGGGAGCAGATGAGATGGAATGTAAATGCCGGGGTTAACTACCTGATAAGTGAAGTATATTCGTTCCAGGCACAGGCCAACTATGCACAGCAGGGAACATACACGGAGATAATATTTGGCGCAATGGCCGGCTGGAACAAGCAAGCTGTAAGCAATGATGCAGCATCACCTTTCGGTATATATGGTGGCTTGTATTACCGTTACCAGGATGCTATAATACCTACCGTAAAATTGAAATACCAAAGCTACTTCTTCGGGGTAAGCTATGATGTGAATGTGTCCACACTAAAGGCAGCCAGCAATCTGCGCGGCGGTTATGAAATCTCCATCTTCAAAACAGGCATGTTTAAAGACATGAACGGAGACAGGGGAAAGACCTTGTGTCCAAGCAACTTTTTCTAACAACAATACTTCGCTAAAATAGAGCCTCGGAACAAACGTTCCGAGGCTTATTGTATTTACAATCCTTATTGTATTAATAATCCATTCCGCCCATTCCCGGA